>JAFVYB010000102.1 GCA_017500825.1 Myxococcaceae bacterium
AAAATCTGCGAATCATTCGGGGGAGCCCGTTTGGGGGGTGTTTTGGGAGGAATTTCGTGGAGAATTGAACAATTGCCGGGCATTCAAGCGCGAAAATCAACAATTGCGCCGCGCTGAAGCGGTTTGAGGTTGGCGCGTGCGTCAAGCGCATTGTTAGACGCCGCGGCTGAGTGGAAGCGCGTTTTTTGAATGCGCGTGCTCAAGCGCAGAAAACAAAAAAGCGCACAGCGGAAAACAAACTGCCGTGCGCCAAAGCACAGAAAAAAATAAATGCCGCGTGCTGAAACGCATTTTTGGACGCGGCGTCCGAGTGGAAGCGCGTTTTTTGAATGCGCGTGCTGAAATGCAGAAAACAAAAAAAGCGCACAGCGGGAAGCAAATGCCGTGCGCATAAGCACAAAAAACAAAGGTGTGCTCTGAAGCGCAAACAATAAGAAATCGCGATAACTCCATCAAAAACTAATGATTTATCATTAATTCTGGCGCGCGTGGCTCCCGCTCTGGGTGTTTGAGCGGCGAGTCTTTGTAAAAGAGCCCCATGACTTCGCGTGTCTGGGTAATGTTGACAAACGCCGTAGGGTCGATGTCGCGAATGATTTGTTTAACGTCATCGAGTTCGATGCGGCTGATGACCATAATCAGCATTTTGCGTTTTTTGTGTGAATAGCCGCCCTCGACGTCAATCACGGTGACGCCGCGGAAGAGTTCCTCAATCAGGCGCTGGCGCAGCTCGTCGCCGCGCGTGGTGATGATCATCAGCGTCAGCTTGATGTGCCGCGTGTGCAGCATATCGATGACCTTGCTCGACACGAAGATGATCACCAGCGTGTAGAGCGCTGTTTCCCAGCCAAAGGTGAAACCCGAGATGCTGACGACCACGGCGTTGAGGGCGAAGATCAGTTCGCCGAGCGGGAACTCGCGCCGCTGCGTGAGGACGACGCCGATGATGTCGAAGCCGCCGGTGGAGCCGCCCGCGCGCAGGACCAGGCCAATGGCGATGCCGATGATGGCCCCGCCGTAGACCGCCGCCAGCATCTCGTCCTCTGTGACCTGGTGGACCGGCACGAACTGCATGGCGAGCGAGGTGACGACGACCGAGACGACGCTTTTGGCGACGAAGCGCTTGCCGAGCTTGACGAAGCCCAAGAGGAAAATCGGGATGTTGAGCAGGAGGATGACGAGGCCCGAGTTCATCAGGAGGTGGGCGAGGCGGTCGGGCGCCGAGTCCGCGGTGAAGAGGCCGGTCAGGTGCTGCTCGGCGAGGGCGGCGATGATCATGCCGACGCCGGTGACGCCGCCGTTCTGCAGGTGAAGCGGCAAAAGGAAGATGTTGTAGGCGACGGCCAGGAGGATGGAGGCGAGGACGACGGTCGCGTTGCGGATGATTGAGGGGAACACGTGGCACCTTGCGGGCGGGGCGATAGCTGGACCCAAGCGCCTCAGAAGAAGCTGCCTGTCAGGGCGATGAAGGCGAGGACGGCGCTGATGCAGATTGGGCAGACGAAGCGGATTTCCAGGCTCAGGAGGCGGGCGAGCCAGGAGCCTTCGGCGACGCCGAGCGCGTTCAGGGCGGGCCGGATGCCCCAGCGCCAGCCGACGAAGAGGCAGATGCAGAGCGCGCCGATGACCAGGGCGAAGTTGCCAAAGGCGATGTTGAGGATGCCGAAGAAGCCGTCCTGGACGCCGAAGAGGCTGGAGAGCGCCTGGCTGCCGCCGAACGAGAGCGCGCAGGGAAGGGCGACGAGAAGGGCGATGAGCGAGGCGCCGATCACGGTGCGCGGGCGACGCCAGCCGTAGCGGTCCACGCTGTGCGCGACGACCACCTCCAGAAGGCTCACGGTCGAGGTGATCGAGGCGATGAACAGCAGCGCGTAAAAGGCGATGGCCACGCCTGTGCCGGCGGGCAGGTCGGCGAAGATGGTGGGGAAGGTGATGAAGGCGAGCCCTGGGCCGCCCTGGGGCGAGGCGCCGACGCTGAAGATGGCCGGAAAGAGCGTGACGCCCGCGAGCAGGGCCACCGAGGTGTCGGCCGCGATGCTGGAGAGGGCCATGCCGGGCAGACCCTTCTTCTGGGTGAGATACGAGCTGTAGGTGATCATCACGCCCATGCCGAGGCTGAGGCTGAAGAAGGCCTGGCCGAGCGCGCTCATGACCACGCGCAGCGAGACTTTGGAGAGGTCGGGCGCGAAGAGGAACGCGAGGCCGTCGGCGGCGCCGGGCAGCTGAAGCGAGTGAACCGAGAGGCCGATGAGGAGGAGGAAGAAGATCGGCATCAGGATCAGCGAGGCGCGCTCGATGCCCTTGGAGACGCCCTTGAGCACGATGGCCACGGTGGCGGCGATGACGGCGGCGGCCATGGCGGCGCTCTGGGAGGGGCTGGCGATGAAGTCGGTGAAGATGGCGGCGCTCGCTTCGGCGGTGAGTTCGCGGCTGAAGTCGCCCTGGAACGCTTTGACGAGGTAGCCGAGCGACCAGCCGGCGACGACGCTGTAGAAGGCGAGGATGGCCAGCCCGGTGAGGACGCCCAAGGTGCCGATCCAGCGCCAGCGCGTGCCCGGGACGAGGGTGGTGAAGGCGCGCGAACCGCTCTGGCGGGTGGCCTGTCCGATGGCGAATTCGGCCAACATCACGGGGAAGCCGAGGGCGAGGACAAAGCAGAGGTAGAGAAGGACAAAGGCGGCGCCGCCGCTCTCGCCGGCCATGTAGGGGAAGCGCCAGATGTTGCCGAGGCCGATGGCCGATCCCGCGGCCGTGAGGATGAAGCCGATGCGCGATCCAAAGACGCCGCGCGCGCCAGCTACTGTGTCGTTCATGCGGATGATTCCTCGATGGGCGAAAGACGCCATGCGCCATGTGGCGACCGTGAAAGCGCGCAGGGAAGGGCGCGGGCGCCGGCAGGGGGATGGCGGCGGAAGAGAAGGGATGCGCGGCGTGGGCGCGCGATTTATCCGGACGCGTTGGATGCCGCTTGAGGTGGGCCAGGCGCAGTCCCAAGGGCTGCGTTCAGAAGGTGACGATGCGGCCTCCGAAGACGCGGCGCTCGATGTCGTCGAGGCAGGTCACGAGCTCGTGGCGGCGGACGCGGCCTGCTGTGGCCTCCTGGGCGGTCAAAAGCTCCTCGGTCAGGTAGCGCCAGAGAAAGACGATGGCGTCGAGGGTGTCGGGGCCGGCGAGGGATCGCCAGCGCTCGTGGCGCATGTAGTCGTCCACGGCCTCGACCTCGCGTTCGAGCTCCCAGCGCGCCAGGCGAAAGGCTTCGCGAAAAACAGCCTCGTCCGGACGCGGCACCCCAGGGGCCACAAGGGGTTCAAAACGCGCCCGTTCGCGCTCGCTCGCCCAGCCATCAATCGGCGGCGGCCACGCGGCAAGCCTCTCGGCGACGATTCTGGCGAGCTCGGCGATGAGGTGCGCGGTCAGCGAGACGGGCCGCAAGTCGTAGAGATAGTCCCAGCGCGAACTCACGATCGTCCCTCGTCCGGCTCTGAAGACTCGCCGCCCCTCTCAAGCCCCAGCCCGAGGTCAAGCTCACGCCGCAGGAGCGCGTAGACATCGGCGCGGCAGAGCATCTTCTGAGGCGTCGAGGCGTCGACCTCCAGGTTGAAGAGGTTGTCCTGGCCGTCCGTCTCCAGAACGCAGCTGGGGAATGGGTGGCGGACATCGGCGCGCGAATAGATCGACACGAAGCGCACAGCGGCCGGGAAAGGCCCCATCTTGAGGCGGCGGATGAAGGGGCTCATCGGCGTCAGCTGGCGCGCCTGGGCGGACAGTGCGCGCAGCGGCAGGTTGGTCAAAAGGTGGGGCGTGCCGTGGTGCGGGGTGGCGAGCGTGACGAGGGCGCGGCAACGCAGCTCTCCGCCAAGGCGCTTGACGTAGTAGCGCGCGATGAGGCCCGAAGTGCCAGCCGCCACCAGGGCGAAGCGATCCCAGCGGTAGTGAGCGCAGAGGCGATCGATCTCGACCTTCAGCGCCTCGGCCATCTCCTCGACGCTCTGGCACAGCAGCCGATCCCTGAGGCCGCCCATGCCCAGCTGCCACACAAAAAAGCCTTCGCGTCCCAGCCGCTTTTCAAACAGCTCGCAGGCACGGCGACCGGCGGCGGTTCCCGGCAGAAAAAAGACAGGGCGTTCGCAGCGCGCCAAATCACGGGCCGACAGCGGCAGTTCAGGGCTCGCCGTCGCGGGCAGGGCGCCACTCAGGCGCGCCAGGCGTCGGCGCAGGCGTCTGAGCTTGGCGGACAAAAAATCCATGGGCGGTTTCTGGCGGGCGCGTCCGGCGTTGGGAGGGACGCCGCGCGCGAAGGATGGTGAAGGGAACGGTGCGCCAAGGTGAGAGCCGATGTGAGACGGGCGATCGCGTGGCGTGGGCCAGCGGTCAGGCGTTTCAGCAGCCCGTCGCCAACATGGCCTCGGCAATGAGTCGGATCAGGCGGCGGCGAGAAAGCTTGCGGCAGTGTTCGATGGCGCGCGGGTCGGGCTCGCTTCCCTGACGGCGCAGCGCCTGGGTCCCCGCATCGACCACAAGATCGAGCTTTGACTTTTCCAGCTCGAAGAGGCGCGGCCCCTCGGCCACCAGAAACCAGCGCAATCCCCGCCGTTCGAGAAGCCGGTCGATGAGGCGGTTGGTCTCGAACATGAGGCGCAAGTCGATGAGTTCAGCCATGTGTCCCTCGGTCGATGCGGCGCGAAAGGCGCGTGACGGTGGCGGGCGTTGACCCGGGTCGCGAAGGGCTTTCGGCGGCGCAATCGCGGCGGGCCTTCTAGTGTCGCCCCCTGGCAGCGTCGAATTTTCAGACCGCGCGTCCTCCCCAGGCCTCCGCGGTCGGGTCGAAGGCGCCCAAAACCGTTGACAGCGCGCGGACGCCCGGCGCTTTGAGGCGCGCCGGAAAGCTCTCCGCCGTGCGCCCGTGTCACGCATGCCCCATGCCCTTACGCGCGTGCCGGGAAGGCCCCCTGTCCGCGCCGGTTGAGATGGCCGCGATGCGCCAGGACAGACCTCCTCGCCGAACTTCGCGCTCTGGTCGCCGTCCCCTGCCTGCCCTCGCCTGCCCTTCCCCGCCGCCAACGCCCCGCTCCATGACGATCCTCAAACTCTTCGGCCTCACCGCCATCAACCTGCGCCGCGACCTCAAGAGCGCCCTGCTCTCCTGCCTGGGCACCGCCGTCGGCGTCGGCGCGCTCGTCTTTTTCGTCGCCCTTGGCGGCGGCGTTGATCGCGTCGTCCGCGACCAGCTCTTCCCGATCGACATCCGCGCCATCGAGGTGGTGCCGCCCGCGTTCTCCCTCGGCGGTGTCCTCGGCGCCTCCAGACTCGACGACGCCGCGCTTGAGCGCCTCTCCGCCATCGACGGCGTCGAATCGGCCTTCCGCAAGATGCAGGTGCGCGTGCCCGCCATGGCCCGCCCCGCCGCCTCGCTGGCACGCGACTTCAAAGTGCCGCGCAACATCCGCCTGGCCCTCATCGCCGTGGGCGTCGAACCGGCCTTCATCCAAAGCGACCTCGCCCAGGGCGCCTCCTTCGCGCCCGCGCCTCGCCTCGATAAGCCAAACACCGGCGACCACCCCGACGACGGCGCGCTCCCCTTCGCCGCCATCCCGGCCATGGCTTCCAAGCGCCTGCTCGCCCTCTACAACCAGGCCTTTGCCAAATCGCAGGGTCTGCCCACGGTCAGCGCCTCGCTCCTCGACGCCGCGAACGGCCTTGTCCTCGTCGACGTCGAACTGGGCCGCGGCATGACGGGCGGCACCCAGCTGACCCCGCGCGCCACCCACCTCTCCTTCGCCGGGCTCTCGGACCGCGCGCCACTCCACGGCGTCCTCATCCCGCTCGACGCCGCGCGCGCCATCAACGCCGCCTATGGCCAGGACGCCGAAACCTACTCGTCGATCACCCTCGTCGCCCGCGACCCGGCCCTCATCCCCGCCATTCGCCAGGCCGTCCAGCAGATGGGCTTCTCCATCGAGGAGGGCGAACGCGAGCTCAGCGAAAAAATCGGACAGGCCGTCGCCCTGACGACCGCGGCCATGGCCCTGCTCTCGATCCTCATCTGCCTGATCGCCGCCATCAACATCGCCCACGCCCTCCTCTCTAGCGTGCGCACCCGCGAGCGCGAATTTGGCCTCTTGCGCGCCATCGGCGCCACCCGACTCGACGTGGCCCGCCTCGTCCTCTCGGAAGCCTTTGCCATCGGCCTTGTCGGGGGCCTCTTCGGCATCGCCTGCGCCCGCCTCGCCGCCCTCTTTCTGAGCGACCAAATCACCGCGCGCGTCCCCAGCCTGCCCTTTGCCTCCAGCGAGCTTTTCGCCTTCAGTCCCGCGCTCCTGGCCGCCGCGCTCGCCATCGCCCTTCTCGCGTCGCTCGCCGGCGCCATCGTCCCAGCCCTCTTGGCTTCCCGCTCCAACCCCGCCCAGGTCCTCGCCGGCTGATCTTTGGCTCGACCAGACGCCTGGCCATCTCACCGATCCCCGCGCGCGCTGACTTCGCCGACAAGCGCCGCCCGCATCGCCCCTCACGCATCCCAACCAAGGACAGACACCATGACCGAAGCGCCCCGCCCCGCCGACAACGCCGACGCCGCACATCAGGCCGCCTCTCAAAACGACGCGCTCTCCCAAGCCCCGGCCGCCGACGCCGCCACCGCCCCACAGGACGCCGCCACCGCCCCACAGGACGCCGCCACCGCCCCGGCGCCCGAACCAGCCCCCGCGCCAGCCGCCACCGCGGACGCAAACGCGCTCGATACGCCCAAACCGCCAACGCCAGCACCGCCGCCCAACCTCAAGGCGCTCCTCGTCGGCAACCTCCTCTCTTTCGCCCTCTTCCTCTGGGTCGCCCTCGGCCCGCTCATCCAGGGCTGGCACCAGGACGACTCGCCCTTCCGCGGCACGCCCTACGACTCGCCCTGGCCGTTCTACGCGCTCAGCATCGCCGCCATCTTGGCCATCGCCGCCTTCGCCCTCTTCCGCCTCGTCCGCCACGGCGCCAACGCCGCCGACCGCAGCTTTCGCCTCCTGCCCATCGCCACGGTCATCTTCATCGCCATCCATCTGCTCTTCATCCGCGCCATCCAAAACCCGCACCTGCCGCCGAGCATGCTCCTCAGCAGCGTCTTCGCCACCGCCGCCTTCAACCCGCTGACGAGCGACGACGGCCTCTTCCCCACCGAGCCGCGCTTCTACGCCGACGCCTTCGCCCAATCGCCGCCGCCCTATTGGAAAAACGGCGAAAAGCTCTCGCGCTGGAACGTCCTCGTCCGCGAGCGCTGCACCGGCCCCGTCGACACCCTGCCCGGCGCCGTCGAACCCGGCACCCTGCTCGCCTGCCTCTCCGAAGACCGCAAAATCGCCTGGATGAGCGCCGTCGGCCTCTCCCGCGACCTCGTCGGCGAGCCCGCCCTGGTCCACGCCCGCCAAAAACTCCTCAGCGTTCCCCTCCGGATTCAGGCCAAAAACAAAAAACCAGGCCCGACCAACAATTAGCTCGATTTAATTTATTGATTCGACCAAATTAAATTAATTAAATCCATTCAAAACGCGCTTCTCAAATCTCCGGGGAGCGCGTTTTTTTGCGGGCATTCCTCTAGATTTCAAAGTGGACCAAAAAACGGACAAGCGAATCAACTGTCCGGCGCGATTCACAAAACAATAAAAACAATTGAAACAATAAAACAAAAAACGCGCCGCCAAAACTCTGGAAGCGCGCTTTTTTTGGCTATGCCGCCGTCAAACAGGCCAACAAAACAAAAATCATTTTATTGTTTAATCACCTTGCCCTCGCGATTGACCGAATAGCCCGCGGGCAGGCCCTGTTCGATCTTTTCGCGATAACCCTGAACGCCAAAGCCGGTGTCGGCGAGGGCGGCGGCAATGGCGACGATGACGCGGTTGCGGTCGGACGACTCGACGAACGCCTTGAGCAGCGGCTCGCGGGCGCACTCTTTGGCCTGCCTGGCCAGGGCGTAGGCGGCCTCGATGCGCACGTCGTCGGCCGGATCTTCGAGGAAGGGGATGATGGCCTCAGAGATGGCGTCGCCCTCGCGCTTGGCCAGGGTGCTGATGAGCACGAGCTTCTTTTCGGGGTCGCGCGTGTAGTCGGGGCCGATCTTTCGCAGCGCTTCGATACAGAAGGCGACCAATGCCTCGGGGGCGATGAGCTGATCGAGCAGGCGCAGGGCCCAGCTGGCCGCGTCGTCGCTGCGCAACAGGAAGGCCTGGATGGGGTCGACGGCCTTCTCGCCCATGTCGACGAGCGACTTGAAGAGATACTCCTTCTCCTCCGCGTCGGTGATCGAGGGCTCGACGTTGACGGTGAAGCGGGTGAGCAGGGCGGCGATGGCCTCGGGCGTGCCCATGTCGAGCAGCTTGTCCATGGCCTGCTGGCGGCCTTCGGGCTGGCCGTAGCGCTCCTGAATTTTTTTGCGCAGCGCCTGGACGCGCTGGCCGGGGTCTCGCGAAAAAATGCTCAAAATGCCCATGGCGATGTGACTCCTGAGGAAAGGAAACGTAGGGAAAAGTCGGCCCTAGAGGTTGATGCCGGCGCGCACGTCGCGGCCGTAGGCGTCGCCCAGGGCGCGGATGGCCTGCTCAAGGGCGGGTGAGTCGCGCTCGGGCAGGACGATCTGCAGGACGGCGTAAAAGTCGCCGCGGCCACCGCCTCGCAATTGGGGCATGCCCAGGCCGCGCAGGCGCAGTTTGCGACCGCTCTGGGAGCGCGGGGGGATGGTGAGGGTGAAGTTGCCGTCGAAGGTGGGGCAGCGGACCTCGCCGCCAAAGTGGGCCTCGCCGACGGTGATCGGCAGGTCGAGGTAGAGGTCGCGGCCGTCGCGGCGCACGCGCGGGTGCTCGGCGATGTGGGTGACGAGGTAGAGGTCGCCCGACGGACCGCCGCGGATGCCTTCGCCGCCCTGGCCCGCGAGCCGGATTTTGGAGCCCTCTTCGGCGCCCGCCGGAATTTTGACGGTCAGGCGCTGGATCGAGGCCGGTCCCTCGCCGCTGCCGCGACAGGTGGCGCAGGTTCGACGCGTGCCGGGCTGGTTACCGCCGCCGCCACACTGCGGACAGCGGATGGCGCGCTCAAAGCGGACTTCATGCTCGCCGCCGCGCACGGCCAGGCTCAGGGGGATGGTCAAATCGAGCGAGAGATCTTCGCCCTCGACGGGGTTGCCGCTGGCGCCGCGCGGTCTGGCCGAGCCCTTGCGCGAACCGCCGCCAAAGCCGCCGAACAGGGTTTCGAAGATCGAGCTGAAATCGCTGCCGCTGCTCTGGCCAAAGTCGAAGTCGAAACCAAAGCCGCCCGGGGGGACACCGCCCATGCCGCCAACACCGCCCACGCCGCCGCGCGCGCCACTGCCGCGTTTCCACTGGCGATAGGCCTCGGCCTGTTTGGGGTCGAAACCGATGCGCAGGGCGTCGGCGCCCATCTCGTCGTAGAGGGCGCGCTTTTTGGGATCGGAGAGGACCTCGAAGGCGGCGTTGATTTCCTTGAAGCGCTCTTCCGCCTGCCGGTTGCCCGGGTTCACGTCCGGGTGGAACTTGCGGGCGAGCTTGCGAAAGGCGGACTTGAGCTCGTCCTGGGACGCCGTTCTGGGCACCTCCAGGATCTCGTAAAGGTCTCGTTCGTTCGCCAAGGTCATGCCTCCGTGTCGCCACAACGCCCGAGGAAACGCGCCGCGCCAGACAAAGCAGCGCCTGTGTCTCTCGACGCGTCCCCCTGCCCGCCCCTGCCCCGAAAAAAGGCGCGCCTGCTTAGTCGTCCGCCCAAAGGTCGGCAAGCGGATTCACCTGCCCGGCGACAGCGGCGCGCGATGCCCTGCCAGGCCAGCGTGAACCGCCGAAAAACGCCCCTGTCGGCGCCCGATGGCCTTCCCGCGTCCCGGCCGCCTCCCCGCTTTGAACCCTGTCGCGCCCGCTCGACCAAAGGCGCCGCGTCTCCCTCTCCCGCCGCGTCGCGATTCGCCCATACAGAGCGCCCCTTCACAGCGCCAACCCGCCCCAACGCTTCCCACCAGAGCCCTGGGCATCCTTCAGAGAGCGCGCCCCATGACAAAGGCGTCCTCGCCGTTTTCCTCGTAGTAGCCGCGGCGGACAGCCATCGTCGCAAAGCCAAAGGACTCGTAGAGGCGGATGGCGGCCAGGTTGGAACGACGGACTTCGAGCGTCGCCTCTGTCACGTCGGACGCGCGCGCCCGCGCCAAAGCCTCCTCCATCAGCGCCCGCCCCACCCCGCGTCGCTGCGCCGAGGGCGCCACAGCCACGTTGAGCACGTGCAGCTCACCGGCGATGAGCCAGAAGACGATAAACCCGACAAGACGCGACGTGGGGCATCCAGAATGATTTTCGCCGCGTTTCATCGCGTCGGTGGGATTCGAGATATTTAAATCGGCGTGTTTGGCGTCGAAAGTGGCAGACGCGTCATCGATTTCAGCGACAACGATGTGCGCCCACTCGTGCGTGAGCTCGCCGCGCAGCATCGCCTCGCTCCAGGGGTATTCGAACGCCTCCCGCTCGACGCGCATGACCTCGCCGAGGTCGCCTTCGACCATGTCGCGCAGCCTTGGGACGAGTCGCGCCGGGGATGTCTCCCCTGATTGGCAGAGTGTGGGTCGCAACGCCTGTTCTCCTCGATGGGGCTTTTCGCCCGGGCTCTTCCGCCAAGGCGCCAAGGCGCCAAAGCTCGTCAGACGCGTGAAACTTAAGGACGGGCGGTCCAGCGCGCCGCGCCTGTCAATGCCAGGACAAGGCCGCGCATCGCCACGACAGGCGCCATCTGTCCAAAAAACGACACCCAATAACGAGACGCGTCAGCCCATTCGGGCGGCCAGCGACGCGGGACGACAGCGCGCGACAACGACAACGACCGCGACAGAGTCGACAGCGCCCCGCGACTCAGCCCAGGGCCACGTCGAGAATCATCATCAGGACAAAGCCGAGCGCGAAGCCGATGGTGCCCGCGTTGGAGTGCTCTCCAGCCGCGGACTCGGGGATCAGCTCCTCGACCACGACGTAGATCATGGCTCCGGCGGCAAAGGCGAGGCAGTAGGGCAACAGGGGCACGACAAGGCTGGCGGCAAGGAGGGTGAGGAGGGCTGCGACAGGCTCGGCGACGCCAGAAAGCGTCCCCATCCCAAAGGCGCGCGACCGACTCAGCCGCCCCTCGCTCTTGAGCGGCAGGGAGATGACGGCGCCCTCGGGGAAGTTCTGGATGGCGATGCCGAGCGAAAGGCTGAGCGCCCCTGCCAGCGTCACGCCGCCGTTTTCGGCGAGTAGCCCCGCCAGCACAGCGCCCACGGCCATGCCCTCCGGGATGTTGTGCAGGGTGACGGCCAACATCAGCATCGTCGAGCGCGACAGGCGACTGGGCGTGCCTTCGGGCGTGTCGGCGTCGAGGTGCAGATGTGGGATGAAGTGGTCGAGCGCCAGCAAAAAGCCGATACCGAGCAAAAAGCCGATCGCGGCCGGGACAAAGGCGAATCGGCCCATGGGCGCGGACAGGTTCATGGCGGGAACGAGGAGCGACCAGACCGAGGCGGCCACCATCACGCCAGAGGCGAAGCCGAGCAGGGCCTTTTGCACGCGCGGACTCAATTGATCGCGCAAAAAAAAGACGCACGCCGCGCCCGCCGTCGTCCCCAAAAAGGGCAGAAAAACACCCGCCAACAGATGCCAATTCATATTTGTCGAAATCAAACTGCCTTCTCCTGAAGCGCTATTCAGGCCGCCGCGGACAAACGGCGACGCCATTTTATTTAAAGAATCGAAACAATTCCCCGTCCGAGTCGGACAAAGCCTCGTCAATCCATCTCCAACAATCGATTCGGACATCCTCGGCAAATTCTGGCGTCAATATATCGCCGCGAGCGCCGGATTGCTTTGATTCATGGCGCGCCCAATCGATGCATTCATTCGCCCAGCCAATCGCCCGCTCAATTGACAGCGCTCGAAGCGCAAGTGTAAGGGCCGCCGCCTTTTCGCTCGACCGCCCCCGCCGGGCCCTGTCGAACGCTCGATAATCCCCCTTTCGGCTTCCCTCTTTATTTGGAAAGCGCGCCCTTCCTTGAACACGACATTTCTCTTCGCGCTCTATGCCCTGACGCTCGTCCTCGTCACTCTCGTCAGCGGCATCATCCCCCTCGCCATCCACGCCCACGGCCGCCGCATCGAAGTGCTCCTCTCCTTTTCCGCTGGCGTGATGCTGGGCGCGGCCTTCTTCCAGATGACCCCCGAGGCCATCCACATCGGTGGGCTCAAGGCGCTCACCTTTGTGCTCGTCGGCGCGTTGACCATGTTTCTTTTGGAGCGATTCGTCGTCACGCACGTCTGCGAAGAGCCGCCCAAAGACTGCGACGCGCACGATCACGCCTCATTCGGCATCGTGGCGTTCCTCGGCCTGTCGATTCACACGCTGTTCGACGGCGTGGCGCTCGGCTCCTCGTTCACGGCCGGCATCGGCGTCTCCGTGTTCCTCGCCATCGCCGCCCACAAGATCCCCGCCTCCCTGGCGCTCGGCAGTATCCTCGCCCACGCGGGTTACCGGCGGCGCACCGCGCTTCTGTTGCTGTTCGTCTTCGCCCTGACGATTCCCCTCGGCGCCGGGCTCTACTTCCTCGCCGACAACCTGCTCAACGGGGCGCGCGTCACGGCCTGGGCCCTGGCCTTTTCAGCGGGCACCTTCCTCTATCTCGCGCTCGCCGACCTGTTGCCGCAGGTCCACCGCAAGGTCGGGATGCGCTGGCGGACCAACCTCGCGCTCCTCGGCGGCGTCTTCGCCATGTACGCGATGCGCTTTTTGAGCGGCGATCACGTCCATCACTGAGCAAAATCACCGCATGCCCCAAATGATCCGGCCAAAAGCGCGGGCAGCGGTGTTTGATGGAAATGAATTGTTTGCCCGTGCGGTTGGTATCCCCGTTTTTTTGAATGGCTCGACATAAACCGCGCCTTCATTCCCCTCTCATGCCC
This sequence comes from Myxococcaceae bacterium, assembly GCA_017500825.1. GTDB lineage: Bacteria > Myxococcota > Myxococcia > Myxococcales > UBA5297 > UBA1203. Next base: position 12,954 of record JAFVYB010000102.1, read on the forward strand.
GCCCGCCGACGCCTCAGGGCAGGCATTCCATTGACCGACGAGGTTTTGACATGCATCAGGACATCCGCGCGCTGAATGAATTGGTTCAACAATCCAGTGCCTTTGTCGACAAACTGATTTCCGAAACCCAACTGGTTATTGTTGGCCAGAAATACATGATCGAGCGCGCCCTTATCGGCCTCATCACCGGTGGCCACGTGCTCATCGAAGGCGTGCCGGGCCTGGCCAAGACGCTGACGGTCAAGACGCTGGCCGAGACGTTGACCGCGCGTTTCACCCGCATCCAGTTCACGCCCGACATGCTGCCCGCCGACGTGATCGGAACGGTCATTTACAACCAGAAGACGGGCGACTTTTCGATTCGGCGCGGCCCCATCTTCGCCAACCTGGTGCTGGCGGACGAGATCAACCGCGCCCCGGCCAAAGTGCAGAGCGCGCTGCTCGAAGCCATGCAGGAGCGGCAGGTGACGATCGGCGACGAGACGTTCAAGCTGCCCGAGCCCTTCATCGTGATGGCCACCGAAAACCCCATCGAGCAGGAGGGCACCTATCCCTTGCCCGAGGCCCAGGTCGACCGCTTCATGCTCAAGCTCAAGGTCGACTACCCGACGCGCGAGGAAGAGCGACAGATCATGGACCGCATGGGCAGCGCCGCCACGCCCAAGGCCAGCGCCGTCATCTCCCCGGAGGAAATCCTCTCGATGCGCCGCGTGGTCGAGCAGGTCTACGTCGACGACAAAATCAAGGACTACATCGTCAACCTGGTCTTCGCGACGCGCGAGCCGCAGAAGGCGCGCCTCAAGGATCTGGCCGACTTCATCGAATACGGGGCCTCGCCGCGCGCCACCATCGCCCTGGCCCAGGCCGCCCGCGCCCACGCCTTTTTGCGCCACCGCGGATTCGTCACGCCCGAGGATGTCAAGGCCATGGGCATGGACGTTCTGCGCCACCGCGTCTCGATCACCTACGAGGCCGAGGCCGAGGAGCTGACGCCGGAGAAGATCCTCCAGCAGATCTTCGACCGGGTCGAGGTGCCCTGAGCGGGCGACGCGAACGCCACGATGCAACGCCAGGAGAAAGGCGCTCTCCATGCTCCCCGGTGAACTGATCAAAAAGCTGCGCAAGATCGAGATCACGACGCGCAAGGCGGTCGACGAGACGCTCGCGGGTCAATACCACTCGGTCTTCAAGGGGCGCGGCATGACCTTCGAGGAGGTCCGCCTCTACCAGCCGGGCGACGACATCCGCACCATCGACTGGAACGTCACCGCGCGGCTCAACGAGACCTACGTCAAGGTCTTCGCCGAAGAGCGGGAGCTGACAGTGATGCTGCTCGTCGACACGTCGGCCTCGCAGGACTTTGGCACGCGGCAGAAGACCAAGGCCGAGCTCGCCGCCGAGATCGCCGGCATGCTGGCCTTCAGCGCCATCTCCAACAACGACCGCGTGGGGCTCGTCCTCTTCAGCGACCGCGTCGAGCGCTTCGTGCCGCCCAAGAAGGGGCGCAAACACGTGATGCGCATCATCACCGACATCCTCACCTTTGAGCCGAGCGGCCGCGGCACCGACCTCAATCTGGCGCTGGAAACGCTCCTGCGCGTCCAAAAGCGGCGCTGTGTCAGCTTCCTCGTCAGCGACTTCATCGCGGACGACTTCGAGGAGGCGATGCGCATCTGCGCCAGGCGGCACGACCTGATCCCCGTCGTCCTCGGCGATCCCTTCGAGGCCAGCCTGCCGGCCGAGGGCATCGTCGTTGTCGAGAATCCGGAGACGGGCGAGCGACGGCGCGTCGACTTTTCCAGCACTGCCGTGCGCCGCCACTTCGAGAAGTTCGTCGCCGAACGCCAAAGCGCGCGCGAGCGCCTCTTCAAAAAGCTCTCGATGGACTTCGTCTCGCTCCAGTCGGATCGCGAGTTCGTCAAACCCCTCGTCTCCTTCTTCCGCGCCCGATCGAAGCGTCAGGCCGCCTGAGAAACGCCCATGCGCGCCCCTCTCTTCATCGCCCTCGCGCTCACAGCCACCCTGGCGCTGCCCCGGACGGACGCCTTTGCCCAGACCGCGCCGGACGCCCACTCGCCGGACACGGCTGAACAGGCACAGACCGCGCCCGCCCAGTCTCCGCGCCCCAAGGCCCAGCCCCTTCTGGCGCGCGCCGAAATCACGCCCGCGCAGGTGCGACTCGGCGAGCCCTTCACCCTGAGCATCGAAGTTCAGGACCGGGAGAGCGAACGCTACGAACTTACGCGCGACTTTTCGCTCGGGCCAGACGTGGACGTGCTCGACATTCAGGTCTCGCGCGTGCCGGGCGACGACGGCTTGGAGACCACCCGTTTCACCCTGCGCGCGGCCCTCTTTGAGCTCGGCGACAAGACACTGCCGACGCTCAGACTCGTGGCCACCGGCGCTGACGGCGAAAAGATCCTCGAACTCGACGGCCCCAGCGTCACGGGCCTCGGCGTCGTGAGCGAAGAGGACGAGGCGGGCTACGCCGACATTCTGCCGCCGGTCGAGGTTGGCGTGACGAGCTACCTGCCGCTGTGGATCCTCCTCGGCGTTCTCGCGGCGCTGGCGCTCATCTTTGGCCTCGTCCGCCTCGTGCGACACCTGCTCAACCGCCCGCGCAAGGCCCCGCCGCCGCCGCCACTGGCCCCGGCGCACACGCGCGCCCTCGAAGCGCTCCACGCCCTTCTCGAAGAGGACCTCGCCAGCCAGGGACGCGAGCGGGAGCTCTTCTTTCGCCTCTCGGAAATCGAGCGCGGCTACATCGGCGAGCGCTACGGCTTTGGCGCCCTCGACATGACGAGTGGTGAACTGCTCGCGACGCTTGGTCGGACGCACACCCCGGGCCTCGACCTCGCCCGTTTCGAGCGCCACAGCCAGGAGGGCGATCTGGTGCGCTTCGCCAAGGCGTCGGCCACCGCCGCAGAGTGCAAGCGCGCCATCGAGGAGGCCATCGAGCTGGTGCGGCGGACCGCGCCACAGGACGAGAAGGGCAAAGCGCTGAAGACCCCAGCGACCTCGACAGGAGCGGCGGCGTGATGGACGACACCTTTCTCTTTCAAAACCCGCTCGCGCTCCTCCTCGCCCCCCTCGCCTGGGCCTTCCTCATCTTCCTTTCCCGGCGCGAGACGCGGCGCAGCGGCGTTCTGAGGATGACGAACTTCGACGCCTTCCGTGACGCGCCACAGGGGCTGGCCGCCCTCGCCGGACTGCCGCGGTTTCTGCGCTTTATCGCCGTGACGCTGGCCATCGTCTGCCTGGCGCGACCGCAGATGGTCGGACAGCACACGCGCGACGTGACGGTCGAAGGCATCGACATCGTGGTCGCGCTCGACATCTCCACCTCGATGCTGGCGGCCGACTTCAAGCCGCGCGACCGCATCACCGTGGCCAAACAGGTGCTGCGCCAGTTCATCGAGGGGCGGCCCAACGACCGGCTGGGGCTCGTCGTCTTTGCCGGCGAGGCCTACACCCAGGCGCCGCTCACCTTTGACCACAGCGTGCTCGCGGAGATCCTCGGCAACATCAAGACGGGCCTCATCGAGGACGGGACAGCGATCGGCAACGCCCTGGCCACGGCCCTCAACCGACTGCGCGACAGCGAGGCCAAAAGCCGCGTCGTCATCCTCATCACCGACGGCGACAACAACGCCGGCAACATCTCGCCGATGGAGGCGGCGGCCATCGCCAAGCAGCTGGGCATCCGCGTCTTCACCATCGTCGTGGGCAAGGGCGGCAAGGTCCCCTACCCGGCCGGCCCCGATTTCTTCGGCAAGATGGTCTACCAGGACGTGGAGCTGCCGGTGAACGTCGAGCTGCTCAAGGCCATCGCCGAGGCGGCGGACGGCAGCTTCTACCAGGCGCTCGACAAGAAGGGCCTGGAGCGCGGGCTCAACGACATCCTCGACCAGCTGGAGAAGACCGAAATCCACGAGGGCGGCGCCTATCAGAACCGCACCGAGCTCTTCGAACCGCTGCTCTGGCTGGCGGCCATCCTCCTCGTCCTCGAACTGCTGCTGTCCACGACGCGACTGAGGAGCTTCCCGTGAACGCGCTCCAGTTCTCGCTTTTCAAGACATCCTTCCGCCTCTTCTCGCCCGGGGCCCTTTGGCTCATCGGCGTGGCGCTGCTGTTGTTCATCCTGATCACGAGCGTGGCCCTCGGCCGCCGCCGCGCCCTCGAACGCATGTTCGCCGCCCCCACGCGTCAGACCGCCATCCCCGGCGCCAGCCCGCTGCGGCACTGGACGCGCTGGTGCCTCGCCGTCCTCGCCCTGTGCGCCTTTGCCATCGCCCTGGCCCGTCCCCAGTTCGGCACCCACAGCGAGCTGTCCAAGCGCTACGGCATCGACCTCGTCATCGCCATCGACGCCTCGCGCTCGATGCTGGCGCGCGACATCAAGCCCAACCGCCTCGACCGCGCCAAGCTGGAGCTCACCGACCTGCTCGACAAGCTCAAGGGCGACCGCGTCGGACTCGTCGTCTTCGCCGGCGACGCCTTCACCCAGTGTCCGCTGACGAGCGACTACGCGGCGGCCAAGCTGTTCCTCAAGGCGGTCGACGTGGCCAACATGCCGGTCCAGGGCACCGACATCGCCCGCGCGCTGGAGGAGTCGAAAGACCTACTCGTCAACGCCGAGCGCGGCGCCAAGGCGCGAGTCGTCGTCCTGCTGACAGACGGCGAGGAGACGATGAACAGCGATGTCGCGGCCCAGGTTCAGGGCTTGCGCGAGATGGGGGTCAAGGTCCTCACCGTCGGCATCGGTTCCACCGCGGGCGAGCCCATCCCCGAGCTCGACAGGCGCGGCAACTTCGTCGGCTACAAGAAGGATCGCGCCGGCAACACGGTCATGACGCGCCTCGACGAAGCGGGCCTCACGGCGCTGGCGGAGCAGACGGGCGGCGTCTACGTGCGCTCGCTCGACGGCAGCGCGGGCATTCAACGCGTCTTCGAGATCATCGACGGCCTCGACAAGGCCGAGATGGAGAGCCGCATGAGCGTTCAATACGAGGAGCGCTTCGTGCCCTTTGTCCTTTTGGGCGTCCTCCTGCTCCTCGCCAGCGCGGCCATCCGTCCGGGGCGCGAAACCAAAGCGCGAGGTGAGCGATGAGCGCGTCCTGTCGACTGCCGATGACCCTCCTGATGATGAACGCCGTTCTCCTGACGCTCGCGCTTCTGCTGCCGGGCGCGGCGCGGGCGAAAAGCCTCTTCGAAAAAGACCATCCCCAGGTCGCCCAGGCCACCGAGGCCTACGGGCGCGGCGACTATGAGGCGGCGCTCCAGCTCTACGAGGCGGCCAAAGAGAGCTTCGAAGTCCCCCCGGCCGAACTCCACTTCAACATCGGCGACACGCTGGTCCGGCTGGGACGGCACGAGGAGGCCAAGCAGGCCTACGAGCGGGCGCTCGGCGCGGCGGACGGCGAATTCAAGGCCGACAGCTTTTACAACCTGGGCAACGCCTTCCTCGGACTGGACGAGAAGGACGGCGCCAAGGCCGCCTATCGCCAGGCGCTCAAAATCAACCCGGCGCACGAGCCAGCGCGCCGCAACCTCGAACTTTTGCTGCGCGGCAAGCCCCCTGAGCAAAACCAGCAGTGCGACAACCCCTCGGACGGCGGCGAACAGCCGGACGCGGGCGAGGAGGACGCCAGCGAATCGCAGGACGGCGGCGATCCCGACGCTGGTCAGGAGGAATCCGAAGACGGCGGTCAGAGCGACGCGTCGCAAGAGGACGCGGGCGAGGAGGAGGACGGCGACGGCGGCGAGGACGACGGCGATGGCGGTCAGAGCGACGATTCCTCGCGCGATGGCGGCGAAGAGGAAGCGTCTGACGGTGGTCAGTCAGGCGACGCGGGCGACGAGAACGCCGATGGCGGCGAGTCGGACCAGGACGCGGGCGCTCAGGACGAGGACGGCGGCGAAGCGGACGCCGGCGCGGATCAGAGCCAGTCAGACGAGGCCGACGGCGGCGAAGAGGACGCGGGCGAGGAACAGGCCGACGCTTCTGTCGAGGAAGAGTCGCGCGACGCGGGCACGATGGACGCCGGAACGCCATCCAAGAGCGCGCCTGAGGAGGTTTCGACCGAGCCCGAACAAATCGAACGCCAGGCCGCCGAAGACCTGCTCGACGCGCTGCGCCGCAATGAGAAGCAGTTCCTGATGTATCAGCAGAAGGGAAAGGGAAAGTCGCGTGTGGACCCCGAGAAAGACTGGTAGCCCGGCGCCGCGACGCCTGTTCGCGCGCCCAACGACCGGCGTGACTGCCTCCCTCAAGGCGGCGCTTTGGTCGTCTCGCCCCTCCCCCGCAGTCCTGCTCCGGCTGGCCCTGTTCGCCCTGTGCGCGCTGGTGGCCCTGCCCTGCCCTGCGGCCCGCGCGGTCGAGGTCGAGTTCTACGCCGTGGCCGATCGCGAGACGGTCCCCATCGACGAGACGATCTCTTTGACCGTGACGATCTCGCACGACGCTGGCGCGCGCGGCGAAACGCTCATCCTCCCCGAGGTCGCGCCCGACTTTCAGGTGCTCTCCAAGAAGAACTCCGAGCAGACCTCCTTCCAGATGACCGGCTCGGGGCCGCCGACGTTCCGCAAGGTGCGCGTCTATCGCTTCATCCTCTCGCCCACCCGCACCGGCAAACTGAAGATCCCGGCCGGCAAGCTGCTCCTCGACAACCGCAACTACGAGACGGCGCCCATCCAGATCACCGTGACGGGCGCCAAGGGCTCCGGCGCCACAGGCAAGGCGGGCCAGGACAGTCGGCAACAGCGGCGATCGTCCGGCTCAACCTCGACCGCCCCTGGCCCGAGCGCGCCTCCGCCGATGCCCGATCCCTTCACCGGCGGCGGCATGGGCGGCCTCGACGAACTGCTCGGCGCCGAGGAACTCGAAGAGCTCGAAAACCTCTTCGGCATGGGCATGGGCGGCGCCCGCTCCAGACGGCGCGGCGGCCAGGGCCCCCAGGACAGCGACATCTTCCTGCGCACCGTCCTCGACAAAAAGAAGGCCTACTTGGGCGAGCAAATCACGATGTCGCTGCTGCTCTACGCGCGCACCGATGTCTCGGGCGTCAACAACATGAAGCTGCCCAAGCTCGACGGCTTCTGGTCCGAAGACTTGGAGACGCCCTCGCAGATCACCGGCGAGCGCCGCGTCATCGACGGCGTGGCCTACCGGGTCTTCCTCCTCCGGCGGAAGGCGCTCTTCCCGCTCAAGGCCGGCAAGCTGAAGATCGACCAGGTCGAGGCCGAGATCAGCATGAGCATGGGCTTCTTCTTCTCGGGAGGCCGCCGCGTGCAGCGCAAGTCCGCGCCCGTCGAGGTCGAAATCCTGCCCCTGCCACTCAACCCGCCCAAAGGCTTCGAGTCGACCAACGTGGGCAGCTGGCGCCTGTCCGCCGAGGCCTCGCCCGAGCGCGTGCCGCTCAACCAGCCCATCACCCTGCGCCTCACGCTGGAGGGCAAGGGCAACCTGCGCAACATCTCGCTGCCGCCGCTCCCCGACATCCCCGGACTCAAGGCCTACGAGCCGACGACGAGCGAGCGCCTGAGCACCAGCCGCAACCTCTTCGGCGGACGGCGCACCTTCGAATACCTCCTGATGCCGACCAAGACCGGCGAGTTCACCCTGCCCGCCTTCCAGCTCGTCTTCTTCGACCCGGCGCAGAAGAAATACCGCACGGCCAAAACGAGCCCGATCAAGCTGCGCGTCGACGCTGGCACCGCCGCGGCGCCCCTCCCGTTGGGATCAGGCGTCAGCGCGCTCGCCCAGCCCGGCGATCAGGCCGTCAACGTGCTCGACGCCGGCGGACTCAAGCCCCTGCGCTACAAAGGCGTGCTCAAGCGCCCGACAAAGCCCCTGCACCTTCGCCCCTGGTTCATCCCCCTCGTCCTCTCGCCCTTCTTTGTCTGGCTCCTCATCGGCCTCGTCCACATCGGGCGGCGCGCCCTGGCTGGCTCTGGCGCGGCAAATCGCGGCAAGGGCGCGGGCAGACGCCTCAAGGCGCGGCTCGGCAAGGCCGAAAAACTCCTCAAGGCAGGCGACGCCGACGCCTTCTACGCCGAGATCGCCAGCGCGCTCGGCGCCTACCTGAGCGACAAGCTCGCCCGCCCCTCCGCGGGCATGACGCGTTCCGAAATCCGCGGCGCGCTTTCCGACATGGGCGCCCCCCCAGAGGTCCTCGACGCGCTCGAAGCGCTCCTCGACACCTGCGACGCGGGCCGGTTCGCCCCGGGCAGCACCGAGGCGGCCACCATGCAAAAAATCCGCGACGACGCGCTGAACACCATGCAGCGGCTCGAAGCGCTCAAACTCACCGCGAGCAGAAGCGACGCGCCAAAAGCGGCGCGCGGAGCTGCGACATGACGACGCCAAAATTCACCGCGCCCATCTTCTCGGCACTCCTCTTGGCCCTCGCCCTTTCCAGCGTCCCGGCCCAGGCCGCCTCCCCGAATGAAAACGCCCCGGCCCAGACCGAAAGCGCGAGCGACACCCCGTCGAGCGACACCGCGTCCGCCCCCGCCCACCTCGTCCACCTGACCGCGGCCGACGCCGACCGCCTCTTCCGCGACGCCAGCGACGCCTGCCTGCACGACCGCCTCGACGAATGCGTCACCGGCTACGAACGCCTGCTCGGCGCGGGCTTTGCCGGAGTCGACCTCTACTTCAATCTGGGCACGGCCCTGCTGCGTCAAAACAAACTCGGCCCCGCCATCCTCTATCTGGAGCGCGCCCAACGCGAGGCCCCCGACGACAGCGAAGTGGCCGCCAACCTCAGCCAGGCGCAAAAGCTCCGCCTCGACAAACTCGTCGACGCCCCCGAAGCGGCCCAAGGCGGCAGCGCCCCCCTCTCCAGCCGCATCGCCCAGAGCACCCAGCGCGACTTGTGGACCATCGCCTTCCTCGTCCTCTGGCTCCTCGGCGCCTCGCTCGCCCTCGCGCGACGCCTCTTTTCCGGCAGCGCGCGCGTCCTCTGCGCCCTTGTCGCCACTGTCCTCGTCGTCCTGTCACTCCCCGCCGGCGCCGTCCTTCTGAGCCACGCCTACGTCGAGCGCCACGCCCAGGAAGCCATCGTCCTCTCGCCAGCGCTCCCTGTGCGCGAAGGTCCCAGCCCGCAGTTCAAGGTCGCCTTCGAAATCCACGAGGGCCTCAAGGTCCAGCTCGTCGAGCGCGAGGCCGCCTTCCAGCGCGTCCGCCTGCTCAACGGCCTGCAGGGCTGGGTGCCCGCGCAAGGCCTGGCCAAAATCGACGGCGACGCCCCCCTCCCCTGACACCACGCGCCTCCCTTCACGCCATGCCCCACGTCCTTGTCCCCCTCTGTCGCGCCCCCGATTCATCCGCCCGAGGCGAGCCGCTCCCCCTGCCCGCGCCCATGACCTCCGGCGCCGCCGGCAGCGACCTCTACGCCGACGAAGCCTTCACCCTCGCCCCCTTCGAGCGCCGCCTCGTGCCCACCGGCCTCATCGCCGCCATCCCCCCGGGGTTCGAGGGCCAAATCCGACCGCGCAGCGGCCTGGCCTTCAAGCACGGCGTCACTGTGGTCAACGCGCCCGGCACCATCGACAGCGACTACCGCGGCGAGATCAAAGTCGCCCTCGTCAACCTCTCCACCCAGCCCTTCCACGCCGAACGCGGCGAACGCGTCGCCCAAATCGTCATCGCTCCCGTGGCCCAAGTGCGCTGGCAGGAGACGACCGCCCTCGACGAGACCGAACGCGGCGACGGCGGCTTTGGCTCAACCGGCCGCTGAATCAAACGCGCCCAAAGCGCGATGCCGCCTCACACCGTCCAAATTCGATTCGATCGAATGTCGAGCCGTTCCAGGCACTGCCTCAGGCGCAGATCCGAGGCGCCCGCCTGCGACCAGCGCGGCACGCAAAAGTGCAGCTCCGCGCCATAGAGGCGAGCCGCCGAAAAGAGCAGCGTCCAGCGGTGCTCCAAACGCGGATCCGCCAACTCCGAGAGCGGCACCACCTCCAGAATCAGCGGCGTCTGACGGCTGTCGCTCTGGCGGCAGGTCAAATCCGGCCGGTGATCCTCCAGCGTTCCCGACAGCATCGAGGGCGCGGGATACCCGGGCAGGCGCGCCTTGATGTCCGTGTAGCCGAGCCAGGCGAAATACTCGGCCATCAACATCAACAGCGCCCGGCGCTCGCGGCTCTCGACGATCGGCGTCGTCGCGCGTCTGGTCGATTCAGTGTCCACACCTTGAGGGTGGGGATGGTGTGGCCGTTCGGCAATCCAATTAAAAGACACGTTTCCACTGGGGCACAGCGTCCAAAAACGCGCTTCAGCGCCTCCTTATTATTTTTGCGCTTCAGCGCACTCCTTTGTTTTTTTTGCTTAAAGCGCACGGCATTACAAATCCGCTTCAGCGCTGGGCAGTTTTTTGAATTGGAACCGCATAAGCTCGATTTAATTTATTCAAAAACGCGCTTTCTCCCCCAAACGGGCTCCCCCAA
>JAFVYB010000009.1 GCA_017500825.1 Myxococcaceae bacterium
AAAACACACACAATAAGGCGACGCTGGAACGCAAATAAAAAAACACCCTCCCGGCGAGATTTCCGAGAGGGTGTTTATGTTGTCTGCGCTCACCGCGATATCAATTGAACGTCATTTTATTCGAGCTGTTTGACAGTCATTTGATTCAATCGCGGTTTACTCAACTTCGGGCACGCGACGGAGCGTTAGTTGAAGCCGCCACTGCAAATACACAGCGAGGTGTTGCAGGAGAAGCCAGTCGGGCAACCGCCGCAGTCGGGCGCGCAGGTGTAACCGCAGATCTCTTCGTCGATCTGGTAGCCGGTCGGCACGCTGGCTTCGAGCGCGGCGACATCGCACTCACAACCACAGGCCTCCTGGTCGAAGACGTAACCCGGGTTGCAGGTGATGGTCTGTTCGCAGGAGCAGGTGCAGGTCGTCGTGTCGCAGGTGTTGTTCGTCGGGCAGCCACCGCAGTCGGCCGAGCAGGTCCACTCGCAGGTCTTGGCGTCGCAGTAGTAGGGCTTGCCTGTGGCGCGCGTCATGAGGCTCTGCGGGGTGATGATGGGGTCGTCGGGGTTGGGATCGTTGCCGCCGCAGTCGTCGGGGCAGACGCATTGATTCTGCTCGACACTCCATTCGAGCGGTGCCTCGCAGTTCTCGTCGACGCCGTCGGGGTTGGAGGTGATGTCGTTCCAGTAGCGGTAGCTGATGGCGATTTGCTTGCCCGCCTCGGTGGGTCGGCAGTCGCCATAGAAGAGAATGCGCTGCGTGGTGCCGTCGTAGTCGAAGCCGTTGCTCTTGCTGCGCGGCACGTCGTTGAGGTCGCAATTCGCGCCGTAGGTGCTCGTCGAGGGGTCGATGGCCATCTTGATGGTGGCTGCGATGGGCGCGCGCTCGGTCTCGTAGGTCGAGGTGCCTGCTGTGGCCGCGCTCATGATGTTGGTGATGATCGGCGTCAGCGCCGTCGTTCCATACTGCTTGACCTCGTGGATGTTGCCCTCGACGCCGCCGAGATGCTTGACGATCGAGGCCACGCGGTGCGGCGACTTCTGAGTCTCACCACAGGCACTTGTTGACCCGGAGATGCCGTCAGCGCCCAGACCTTCCTGGCAATAGATGGCGTGCATCTGCAGCTTGGAAGCACCCGCCGTGCCCCGGTAGGTGTCGAAATAGGTCTTGAGGTCCGAGATGGTGATCTCTGACACGTTTGGATACGCGTATTGATCGTCGGCGTCGCCAAGCAGGAGAAAGACGAGGGCAGCGTCGGCGCGAATCGTCTGGGCTCCGGTGAAGCTGGAGCTCTTAAAACGATCCTCAATCAGGGCACGCGCTGTCTGCACCATGCGCTCACCGTTACCGCTCGTATAGTAGGCCTGTGCCCCACCGGAGAACCATCCGCGAATGGTCGACGCATCCGTCGTGAAATCGCGGAATCCTTCTTTCTGAGAGGACGACCAAGCATTTGTCACGCGGCTCGGGTTGGCGCAGATGCCAGCCATGCGCCAGTCGATGTTGGCGTTTTCCAGCTGCGCCAGGAAAGACGAACCGGCGTTGCCCACGGCCTCCTGGTAGTCGTCCATCGAGCCGGTGCAGTCGACGATCCAGACGAAGTCAATCTTGGGCGTTTCGTCGGTCTCGAAGATCTCGCACTTGGCCGAGGTAGTGTCGCCAAACTGGGCCAGGGCAGAGCCACCGCCGAGATCGGCCAGTTCAAAGCTCTCGTTGGCGTCGTATTTGGCGGTCGGCATGATGGCGAAGACGGCGATGGTGCGGCTGGCCGAGCGGCGCACATAAGCGGCCTCTATCTTGAAGGGACCACCGATGCCCGCAGGTGAGGTAGTATCCCACAAGCCACTAGCACCCGAGGCGAACTTCCCGGCGAGGTTGTTGGCGAGCTCCTTGAGGTCGCGCGTGTTGGCCAGGTCGTAATAGGCGTGCGAAGCCTCGAATCCGTCCCACGTCGTGAAGTTCTGCGACGTGGCGCCCGAAACCGTGCCCAGCTGTTCGAGGGCGCCTTTGGCGGCAATTTCCTCCTGAGAGGCGTTGGTGCCATTCGGCGTCTTGCTGAGCGCGATGCCGATCACCTGAGCGGTCGGGTTGTAGATCATCACGCCGATGTCGCGACCGGCGGCGTTCTTGAGCTTGGTCGTCTCGCTGAACTCGGCTGTGGCCGCGATCTCGATGTCGCCGAACGAAACCTTGTGGATCTCGACCTTGCGCAGCGACTCGGTCGCGCAGGCGTTCTGGGCCGCTGGGTTGGTCGTGGCGAGGTCCTGACTCTGGGTCGGGTTGAAGGGCGGATTGATGACGATGGCGTAGTTCTCACCCTCGCTCGCCTCGACGCCGTCCATGTAGCCGTCGCCGTCCGTGTCCGGGTTGTTGGGGTTGAGGCCACCTTCATGTTCGGCCTTGTCCGAGATACCGTCGTCGTCGCTGTCGCGCTTGAGCGGGTCGGTCTGAGACGTGTTCACCTCAAAAGAATCGGAGAGGCCGTCGCCGTCCGTGTCCGGATTGAGCGGGTCAGTGCCGTGGATGCGCACTTCATCCGAGTCGGACAGGCCATCGCCATCCGTGTCGGCGCGCGTCGGGTCGGTGCCCAAATTCACCTCTTCGTCGTTGGCCAGGCCGTCCTGATCGTCGTCGGCCAAGCCGGTTCCACAGTCGCTGGCGTCGCGCGGATCGCTCTCACCATCGTCGAGCTGCCCGTTGCGGTTGCGGTCCTCGTCGCCGTCCAGGCAGGCGTCGCCGTCCGTGTCCGGGTTGTTGGGGTCGAGCCCATTGGCGATTTCCAGTCCGTCCGGCAGGCCGTCGCCGTCCGTGTCCGCCTTGGCCGGATGCGTGCCGTGGGTGTTGATCTCGTCGTAGTCGGACAGCCCGTCGCCGTCAGAGTCAGTGCTCGCGGGATTGGTCTCGCCAGCGCCGCGATGGCCGTTCTGGTTGGCGTCTTCCACGCCGTCGGGGATGCCGTCGCCGTCCGTGTCGGCGAGCACGGGCGAGGTCGGGTTGGCCGGTTCGGTCGCGCCGTAGAAGTAACGGGCGCACTCGGGATTGGTCCGCGCGTCGTATTCTTCCTTGGCGCAGCCGCAGTAGCCGTCGGTCGAGCCATTGACGCAGCCACAGATCGGATCAGGGGAGGTCGTCCGCCCGCGCTCGATGCCGTCGAGAAGGCCGTCGCCGTCCGTGTCGCGGTTGTTGGGGTCGGTCTTCTGCTGATTGCCCTCAGTGTCGACGCCATAAATGATCGAGAATTCCTCCTCGTCGCTCAGGCCGTCGCAGTCGCTGTCCGTGACGGCGTTTTCCTGACCCGAGGCGGCTGCCGGCGGACGTTCCGGGATACCCGCGTCATGGGCAGGCACAGGTGGCTCTTCTTCCGAAGCGTCGCCGTCGATCGGGCTGCTGGCGTCGGGCACCGATGAGCCCTCGTCCAGCTTGCAGATGTTGAGTTGGCACACCTCACCCGCGTTGCAGTCGGCGTCCGTGTCGCAAGGGCGACCCAAGGTCACTGTCGGCTCGGAACAGGCGGCCAGCATGAGGGCACTGGTCAGAGCGCCAATACCTGGCCAAGAGTTCAGGAATTGCTTCACTCGTTTGTTCATCGCGATCTCCTCATGGCTGCTATGGCTGCAGCATCTGGGGTGACGGCTTTACAGCGGCTTCAAAAAAGGGCCCTCCCCTACAGCAGCCGTCTTTGGCGCGTCCATCCCAAAACCGCCGACATCCGGGCGCGTTAACAGAAGGGCCAAAGGTGTATTTAATCGACACGTTCGCGGATGAATTCAGCGAATTGTTCCGGCCTTGTCCTGAGCGCGTTCTTGACCTAGGGCGCGCGCGTTTTTTGGGTCGCAGCCGTCGGGACGAATTGAATTCCCGGCGATGTTTTACCGCTGTTTTTTGTTCTCGCGTTCAAAGGCAATGTTTTTCGACGCGGGAAACCTCCCCGTTCAATTCAAATTCAGGAGAATCGCCCCATGGCTCCCAAGCTTGGAGAAATCCTTATCTGCGCCAAAATCATCGATCAGCATCAGCTGGAGTCCGCCCTGTCCGAGCAGCAGAAGTGGGGCGGCAAGCTGGGCGAAATCCTCGTCAATTCCGGCCTGTGCAGCGAGGAGATGATGGTGCGGGCGCTCTCCCGGCAACTCGATGTGCCGCGGGCCGAGCTCGATCGCCTCGCCACTGTGTCGCCTGAAGCGCTCGCCAAAATCCCGCTCGACCTCTCGCAGGCGCTCGATGTCCTGCCGATCGAACTGCGCGACAACGGCGCCCTGCTCGTGGTGGCCATGAGCGATCCCCTCAACGCGGCGGCCCTCGACGAGCTCAAGGCCAAGGTCGACTGCCGCGTCCACGCCCTTTTGGCTGGACCGCACGCCATCGCCCGCGCGCGCCAACGGCTCTATGGCCTCGACGAGGCGGCGACTTCATCCCCCACCCCGCCCCGGACTTCGATCCTCAAGGAGGCGGAGAAGGAAAAAGTCGTCAAGCGCGTCTCCGACTACAGCAAGATCGTCGACCGCTCGGCGCTCGACCTCTCGATCCGAGCCACCTCCACGGCGAGCGCCCAGAGAAAGACAGGCGGCGCGACCACGTCGGGCGAGGTGTCGAACGGCGTTTTGGCAGAAGGCATTCAGGACATCGCCGCGGCGGTGACCATCGGTGGGCAGGGCGCGGCGGAAGAGACGTTGTCGCTCGTCAGGGCGCTGATCGAAACGCTGATCGAGAAGGGCGTCTTTTCGCGGGACGAGTTCCTCAGGCATCTGTCCAGCGGCCCCAGGTCGTGAGTCGCTGTCGGCGCGCCCGCCCTCATTAATAAAGGCGGGCATTGATTGCGCCGCGCCACGCTTCAGGGCGCTCCCGACTTGCCCTCTTGCGCCGCCGAACGCGCCAAGGCAAAGGCCGCGCCCCATGAAAACCCCTGTCAGCGGACTCGCCCCGGGCTTCCTCGTCGCCCTGCCCCAGATGCGCGACGCCAACTTCGCGCAGGCCGTCATCCTGATGGTCGAACACGGCGACGACGGCGCCATGGGACTCATCGTCAACAAGCCCTTGCCCCTGCCGGATCTGCGCGACGTGTCGCTGACGCACGACATCGACCTCGACGCGCACATCGAGGACCTGCGCATCTTCCAGGGCGGCTTTGTCGAGGCGGAACGGGGATTTTTGCTGCACGACAACCCGGCGTTGCCCGAGTCGGTCCAAATCCTTCCGGGGCTCTATCTGTCCGGCTCTGTCGACAGCCTGCGCGCGACCTTGAGCGGCGAGCAAAGCGCCAGATTCCGCCTCTGTCTGGGCTACGCGGGCTGGGCGCCGGGACAGCTGGAAAAAGAGCTGTGCGAGGGCTGCTGGCTGCCCACCGAGGCAGAGGCGCGCCACGTCTTCGACACGCCCTCGGAGCAGATCTGGAACGCGGTGCTGCGCGACATCGGCATCGAGCCTGGGCGGCTGCTCCATGGCTGCGGCCTGCAATGAACGCCAGAAGGCGATCTGAACTGCCGCCCCCATCCATCGCCTTGACGGAAACGGCGCGCGCCTGTCCGCATCCGAGGCCCCTCCCTCCACCTGTCGCAAGGCCTGCCCCATGTTTCAGATCGGCTGTCACCTGTCCGCCTCCCGCGGCTTTCTCGCCATGGGACGCGACGCCCTCAAGATCAGCGCCAACACCTTCCAGTTCTTCACCCGCAACCCGCGTGGCGGCTCAGCCAAAGACATCGATCTCGACGACGTGGCGGCCTTCCGCGCGCTGGCCCAAAAGAACGGCATCCAGACCATCCTGGCGCACGCGCCCTACACGCTGAACGCCTGCGCGGCCAACCCGAGCGTCCGCGACTTCACGCGGCGCACCATGGCCGACGACCTCAGGCGCATGGAGCACGTGCCGGGCAACCTCTACAACTTCCATCCCGGCAGCCACGTGCAGCAGGGCGCGGAAAAGGGAATCGAGCTCATCGCCGACACCCTGAACGCCATCCTCACCCCAACGCAGCGCACGACCGTGCTTCTGGAGACCATGGCCGGCAAGGGCAGCGAGGTCGGGCGCAGCTTTGAGGAAATCCGGGCGATCATCGACCGCGTGGCGCTCTCGGACAAGCTGGGCGTCTGCCTCGACACCTGCCACGTCCACGACGCGGGCTACGACATCGTCGGCGACCTCGACGGCGTTCTGGAGCGTTTCGACGCGGTCATCGGCCTCGACCGGCTCAAAGCCATCCACCTCAACGACAGCAAAAATCCCCTGGCCAGCCACAAGGACCGCCACGAGCTGCTCGGCCAGGGATCGCTGGGCCTTCAGGCCATCGCGCGCGTCATCAACCATCCCAGGCTCAGGCACCTGCCCTTCTTCCTGGAGACGCCCAACGATCTGGCGGGCTACGGGCGGGAAATCGCGCTTCTCAAGACGCTGCGGGAACCGTGAGTGGGGCGCGACAGGGAACGCCCGTTGGCCAAAGACCTCACAGCCGCCACGCGCCGTTCTTGGACGCGCGCCGACACCATCCGACGGGCGACGACGCGCGGCAGCAATTTTTCCCGCCTCAGAGTCGGCCGGCGTCCATCGAGAAGGGCCCGGCGTCGGGAATGTCAGGGCCACTCGACGCGTCGGGAACCAGCGCGCCCGCGTCGACAGCGCCCGGCGTGGTTCCGGCGTCCGGCGTCGAAAGCGATGCGTCGAGATCCTGATTGAGCCCCCCAATCGCGGCGTCCGCAGCGTCGCCGACCGAACGCTGACAGGCGGCGAAAAAGAGGGAACAGAGGGCCACCGCAAAGAGCGCGAGCGCGCCTTGTCTTGTCATCGATTCATCCTTTCGCGCGGCGTCGTCCGCGCCCTTGAGTTCAACCGCCCGACCAAGATGCGGCCCGTTTGCCGCCAGGGAAGCCGCCCATTTGTGAGCCCCGCGCTTTGGCCAGAGCGCGCCCGGAAAGGAGTCGTCAGATGCAGGCGTTTCTCGCCACTGTCCGAGAGAACTGCCCCAGGTCGAACTGGTCGCGGGGCGTCGAATGGGCCCGCGTCAAAGGCGTGGTCACCGCCGACAGCGAGACGCCGGAGTCGGTCACGCTCAAGGTCAAAGCCGACAGCGACCTGATGACCCGCACCGTCACGCTCTATCTCAACGACGAGGACTGGACCTGCGACTGCCCCGGCAAGGACGACGTCTGCGCCCACGTCGCCGCCGCCGCCATCGCCCTCAACCGCGCGCGCAAGGACGGCCAACCGCTGCCGCGCACCAGCAGCCGCCTGGCCCAGGTCGAACACGCCTTCCGCCGCCAGTCGGACGGGCTCTTTTTCGAGCGCTTCCTCCTCGTCGACGGCGCGCGAACGCCCCTCACCACCACGCTGAGCGCCCTGGCCAGTGGACGCGTCAGTGGCCCGCAGGTGGCCGCGGATCAGGCCGACATGGCCATGGACCTGCACCTCGGCATCGACAACCGCCTCTTCCCCCTGCGCGACCGATTGGCCCGGCTCATCGATTTGGCCGCCAATTGCGCCCTGGTCACCCTCGACGGCGCGCCCATCGCCATCCGCCGCGATCCCGTCGCCACCGAGATCGTCCGCCTCAGCGAGCGCGGCGCGGGCTTCTGCCTCACGCTCGAACGCGCCAGCGACATCGACGAACTGTTCCAGAACGGCTGCGCGCTTTGTCAGGGCGTGCTCCGCCCCACCGCCGAATCGCGCCTGACCGCCCGCGAGCGCGGCGATCTGACGCGCGGCCTCGTCTTTGGCTCAGGCCAGAAAATCGACCTGATGACCCGCGTGCTCCCCGACCTGCAAAAACGCGTCCGCGTCATCATCGACAGCAAGCGCCTGCCCAGGTTGAGCGACGCGCGCGCGCGCGTTCATTTCGAGGTGAAGCGCGAGTCAGAGCGCCTGAGCGTCCTGCCGACCATCGTCTACGGCGACCCGCCCGTGGCCCGCGTCGACGGCGGCCGCCTCGTCTCCCTGGCCAACGAGATCCCCATCCGCGACGAGATCTTCGAAGAGCGCCTCGCGCGGCGACTCGAACGGGACCTCGCGCTCAAGGTCGGGCACCGGGCCCATTTTCAGGACGAGGAAGCCATCGCCACCGCGCACAAGATCGACGCCTGGAAGCGGCAGACAGGCGAAGGCAGCGCCCTGGTCGATGGCGACGCGCTGGGGCAGTTCTTCCTCGCGCCCCCGATCGCGGTCGACCTCTCGGTTGGCGAGCGCGACTTCGACATCGCCTTCGAGTCCCGCGACGAGCATGGACGACGCGCCGGTTCCGCGGATCCCCAGGCTGTCCTGAAGGCCTTCCGCGTCGGAGCCTCGCTTGTGCCTCTGATCGATGGCGGCTTCGCCCCCCTGCCGCTCGACTGGCTCAAGGCCCACGGCGCCACCCTCTGCGACCTCATCGCCGCCAAACAGGGGCGCGACGAACTGCCCGCCTGCGCCCTGCCCGACCTCGCCCGCCTCTGCCGCGAACTCGACGCGCCGCCGCCGCCCGCCTTCGACGCCCTGCGGCCGCTCCTCGATAATTTTTCCGGCCTGCCGCCCCTCGACACCGCCGCGCTCGACCTCAACGCGACCTTGCGCGCCTACCAGGCAGACGGCGTGCGCTGGCTTTCCTTCCTCAAACAAATCGGCATGGGCGCCCTCCTGGCCGACGACATGGGCCTCGGAAAGACGCTGCAGGCCATGGCCATCCTCGAACGCCCGGCCCTGGTGGTGGCGCCGACGAGCGTCATCCACAACTGGCTCTTCGAGGCGCGCCGCTTCCGCCCCAACCTCAACATCTGCCTCTTCCACGGCCCCTCGCGCCGCCTCGACCCCGACGCCGACGTGACCATCACGAGCTACGCCCTGATGCGCCTCGACCTCGACCTTCTGCGCCAGACGCGATGGCGCGTGCTCATCCTCGACGAGGCCCAGGCCATCAAAAATCCCCAGAGCCAGGTGTCCCGCGCCGCCTCGTCGCTCCTGGCCGACTTCCGCGTCGCCCTCACCGGCACGCCCGTCGAAAACCGCCTCGACGAGCTGTGGAGCCAGATCAACTTCCTCAATCCGGGCCTGCTCGGCGGCCGCGCCGACTTCGACGAGCGCTACGCCCGCCCCATCGCCGACGGCGTCCCCGGCGTTGCCAGCGCCCTGCGCGAACGCATCCGCCCCTTTGTCCTGCGCCGCCTCAAACGCGATGTCGCTTCCGAACTGCCGCCGCGCAGCGAGACCGTCCTGCGCTGTGAACTGAGCGACGACGAGCTCAATCTCTACCGCGCCATCCACGCCAGCACGCGCCAGGATGTCGTCGACCGCCTCACCAACGGCGGCAACGTCCTCGCCGCCCTCGAAGCGCTCCTGCGCATGCGCCAGGCCTGCTGCCACCCGGCGCTCATCCCCGGACAGACGGCCACGCGCTCGAGCAAAATCGACCTCCTCGTCGACAAGCTCCTCGCCCTCACCGCCGACGGCCACAAAGCGCTCGTCTTCTCCCAGTGGACGCGCCTGCTCGATCTCATCGAGCCCTGCCTGAACGACGCGGCCATCCGCTTCACCCGCCTCGACGGCGCGACACGACATCGCGACGAGGTGGTGGCCGACTTCCAGCGCGAGGACGGCCCGCCCGTGATGCTGATCTCGCTCAAAGCCGGCGGCGTGGGACTCAACCTGACAGCCGCCGACCACGTCTTCCTCGTCGATCCCTGGTGGAACCCCGCCGTCGAAGATCAGGCGGCCGACCGCGCGCACCGCATCGGCCAGCAAAAGCCCGTCTTCATCCACCGCATGGTGGCGCTGGGCACGGTCGAGGAACGCATTCTCTCACTGCAGCAATCCAAGCGCGCCCTCGCCGAAGCCGCCCTCTCCGGCGCCTCCAAGGCGACAGGACTGACCCGGGAAGACCTGCTCGCGCTCCTCGAATAATTTTAATGCATTCCTTTTTTAAGGAATTGGCAGATCGCCTGTTCAAACACCGGACAATTCAGCACCAAACAATTCATCTTTCCAAATCGAATCCATCCAACACGCGAGTTTAAATTATTAAACCAGTCCCCAAACCAACCCCACCCGCCAAAACAAACAAATAAATAAATTAAATCGAGCTTTAATAAGCGCCCTTGCCGGAAATCACCGCCGGAATGGTTTGAAGAATAATTTTGAGGTCAGCGCAAAAACTCCATTGGTCGATGTAGGCCAATTCCAGGCTGAGGCGCTTTTTGAGCGGCAAATCGCCGCGACCGTTGACCTGCATGGGGCCGGTCAGCCCGGGTTTGAGCGCCAGCCGCTTGCGGTGGAAATAGCTGTAACGCGCCACGACTTTGGCCTCCTCCGGGCGCGGGCCGACGAGGCTCATGTCGCCGAGGAGCACGTTGAACAGCTGCGGCAGCTCGTCGAGGCTCCAGCGCCTCAAAAAGCGGCCGACAGGCGTGATGCGCGGGTCGTTCTTGAGCTTGAAAGCGGCGTTTTCCGAATCGAGGCGGTCGCGATCGACGCCCAGGCTCTTCAGGCGCGACTCAGCGTCGACGACCATCGATCGGAACTTGAACATGTCGAAGGGGCGGCCGTTTTCGCCGACGCGCTTCTGGCGGAAGAAAGCCGGACCGCCGTCGTAGAGGCGGATGGCGAACATGCAGCCGAGCATCACCGGCGAGGCGACGACGATGGCGATGAGGCTGGCGGCGATGTCAAAGGCGCGCTTCAGGACGCGGCCCAGGGTGCCGATGGGCGGCTCGCGCAGGCCGATGAGCGGAATGCCGAAGAAGTCTTCGACGCGGGCGCGCGACATCGTGAGGTTGAGCAGGTCGGGGACGACGTGGATGCGCACGGGCAGTGACGACAGGCGCATGACGAGCTCGCCGATCAGCTGGTGGCGTTTGGCGGGCAGGGCGAAGATCACGATGTCGACGCGGTGGGCCTTCACGATGTCGGGCAGGTCGATGAGCTTGCCCAGGCGCGGCAGACCCTCGATGGCGCCGTGCGGGGCGATGGCGCCGACGATTTGCGCGCCCCAGGGATTGGCGAGCAGGCGCTCGGCGAGCTGACTGCCCATGTCGCCCTCGCCGACGATAAGGATGCGCTGGGCAAAGGGGCTGAGCAGGCGATCGAGGAGCGAGGCGGTGCACAGCTGCCTGAGCGAGAGCAGGCCAAGGCTGAGGCAGAAGGAATAGGCGACCAAGCCGCGCGAAAAGTCGGTCACCTTGAGGAAGAAGAGCAGGGAGAGAAAGGCGAGCAGCCCCAGAAAATCGCTCATCAACAAGAGCCGCCAGGTGCGCCGGTCGGGCAGGGCGCGGGCGTCGTGGGCGCCGGTGATGAGGAAGGCGACGAGCCAGGAGAAGAGGGCCGCCAGATAGATGCGCGGCGTCAGCCAGCTGCTCGTGGCCTGGTCGATGGGCATGCCGAGGGCGACATGGGTGCGCAGAAATTCGCCGCCTTTGAGCGAGAGCAGGATCAACAAAAGGTCGAGCACCAAAAAGACGGGCCGAAATTTTTTCAGGACGGAGAGCATCGCGAAGGGCGCGCGGGCTAGCGCATTCCACCAAAAGACGCCACGCCTCTTTTCCGGAACAGGGACGCGCGAACGCCTTGCATCCGCCATGAATCTGACGAAAAGGAGCCGCCCTTTTTGGCGCCCGGGCGCGGCCTCATCCGCAGGGCGTGACGTTTTCTTACCTCGCGACAGGGACCCACTTCATGGACAGCTTGGCCGGTGAATTGACGACGATGGAGATTGACGAGGTCCTCGCCCTCATCGGGACCAAGCGCCTGACCGGGCAGCTGCTTTTGGAGGACGGCGTCCGCCGCAAGAGCTTCTTCATCAAAGAGGGAGAGGTCATTCAGTGCTCCTCGAATCAGGAGCACGAGTCGTTCGGGCAGCTGTTGCGCCAGCTCGACCGCGTCACGCGCGAGCAGCTGGAACGGGCGATGGACGCCAAACACGGCGCGCGAACGCTCCTCGGGGTGCAACTCGTCCAGCTCGGCTTCATGACCGAGGACGAGGTCCGCCAGACACTCCTCATCCGGATGAGAGAGACGCTGCTCGACATCCTGCAGTGGCCCGAGGGGACCTTCCGCTTCCTGCGCGACCTGGAGCCCAGCGATCTGCCCTCGCTCAACGTGTCGCTCGATGTCGCCTCGCTGGGCCCGGAAATCGAGTTCCGCAAGACGGCCTGGGAGACGATGCGCCACATCTTCGAGACCGAGCGCGTCACTTTCATCGTCAACGAGGAGCGCCTGCCGTGCGCGCCGGTACCGGATTCGCTGGACGACCGCCTCTTCGAGCGGATGCGCGAAGGCAAGACCCTGGCCGAGATCAGCGCCGAGCTCTTCAGCTCGCCCTTCTTTCTCTACCAGAAGCTCTACGCGCTCTATCGCAACGGGGTGATCGCGCTGGGGCCGACGCGCGAGCCCGAGACGCCCATGCTCGTCGGCGAATCGATGGACGACACGGCGCAGATGCTCTCGATCGCCCGCGGCTTCATTCAGTCAGGCAACTATGAACAGGCCGAACTCGTCGCGGCGCGCGCCATCGAGATTTCGCCCACCCCCGAAGCCCAGCAGGTCCTGGCGCAGGCCGAGGCTGCCCACTTCGCCGAACTGCGCCGCCGCCTCCTGGAGCCGAATCCGGCGCCACGCCTGAGCGATGGCCTCGCCAGCTTCAAAAACCTCTCCCTCTCGCCGCACGAAAAATACCTGCTCTCGCGCATCGACGGCACGCGCACAGTCCGCTCGCTTTTGCGCATTTCGCCCATGCGCGAGTTCGACGCCCTGCGCTGCATCGCGCACTTCGCCGACACCGGTTACATCGAGCTGCCCGGCGAGGATGCCCCGTCCGAGGGCGCATGAGGTGGTCGCCGCACACACCGACGCCGCGCCGCCTTCGAGACATCGATTCATGAAGACATCCGCTTTCCGCCACCTGCTGACCGCGATTCTTGCCGCCGCCTTGGCGCTGCCCCTGCCCGCGCTGGCGCAATCGTTCACCACGCTGCGCGACATCTCCTCCATCCGCTCGGCCGGTATGGGCAACGCGACGCGCGCCTTTGCCAGCAGTGACGAGGCGCTGTGGGTCAATCCGGCCGGCATCGCCGCCACCACGCGCTTCAACATCAACGCCTCCGCCGCCTTTGAGCCGCCCAATGGCCTGCAGCTGTATTCGATCGGCTCGATCGACAGTCAGCTCAACTCGGACGCGGCCTTCCCCATGTCCGGCGGCCTCTCCTACAGTTACTACCGAAGCGGCCACGGCGAGGCGAAGCGCTCCGGCTCCATCGTCCTTCTCGGGCTCGCGCTGCCCCTGTGGAACCAGGCCTTCACCGTCGGCGTGACCGGCAAATACCTCTATCTGAACGGCGCCTCCGACACGAACGCGGCGACCATGGACGTGGGCGTCATCCTGCGCCCCATCTCCCTGCTGAGCATCGGCGCTGTCGGCTACAACCTCATCGACGTGCATTCGATTGAGGCGCGGCGCTCCTGGGGCTTTGGCGTGGCGCTCGGAAACGACAACTCGTTCCGCCTGGCCTTCGACCTCAAGCTGGAGCCGAACGAACTCGACGAGTGGAAGGTCAGCTACTTCGCGGGCGCCGAATACCTCTTCGGCGGTGTGGTCATGCCGCGGGTTGGCTACACCTACGACGCGCTGCGACAGACGCACAAAGCCGGCGGCGGCGTGAGTGTTTTCCTCGGCGTTCTGGCCCTCGAAGGCGCCTACCAATACATCTTCGACGGCGGGCACTTCTTCGGCTTCACCTTGCGCGTCCTCGGCCTGGGCGGCGGCGCGACCTGAGGCGCAGCGGCGTCAACGCCCCCGAGGACACGAACCATGGTGATGCCCGGCCAGTTTCTGGAGCGCCCGACGCTGATCAACCTCGGCGACTTCTGCCTCGAAGCGCTGTGGCACCGCGGCGACAGGCGGCCCGCCCTGCTCATCCTCTGCCCGCATCCGCGCTTTGGCGGCAGCAGCATGGACGCGCCCCTGTGCCTGGAAATGGCCTTCGCTGCGAGCCGACTGGGCATGCCGACGCTGCGATTCAACTGGCGCGGTGTCTGCGCTTCCCAAGGTGAAATGGGCGGCCTGACCGAATCGCTCGAAGACGCCCAAGAGGCCCTCGCGGCGTTGCGCGCCAATGTGTCGCACAGCGAGATCGTCATCGCCGGTCACGGTTTTGGCGCCGCCATCGCCTGTGAACTGGCGCGCGTGGAGCCCTCGATTCTGGGCGCGATTCTGGTGGCGCCCACAGGCGCGGAATTGAACGCCTCAGCCCTCGCCGATCTGCCCTGCGAGATCCGCCTCGTCCTGCCCGGCGCGACAGATCAATCCTTCGAGGATGTGACGGCGCTCTCGGCCCCCCACCTGCGCGTCGAGGTCGTTCCAGAGGCGGACGCAGGCTTTGTCGAAGGACTCTCGCAGGCAGGCGAGGCCGTGGCCCGGCTGGCGCGTTCACTGAGCGGCGAGCTCGACGAAAGCGCCTCTCCATGAGGCTGTGCGCGCTCGACATCCGCGACTTTCGCAACATCGCCGCGGCCAGCATCGATCCCGCAGAGCAGGCCACCCTCGTCGTCGGCCCCAACGGCCAGGGCAAGACCAACCTCCTGGAGGCGATTTACGTCCTCACCACCCTGCGCCCACTGCGCGCCAGTCGCTTCAGCGAACTCATCCGCTTCGGCACCGGCCGCGCCCGCGTCGAGGGCCTCTTCGAAATCGCCGGCGCCAGGCGACGCATCGCCATCGAGATCACCGCCGAGGGCCGCACCGCCTCTGTCGACGGCAAAAAAGCACAGAACCTCGTCGACTACTTCGGCGGCCTCTCCGTGGTCGCCTTCACCCCCGACGACCTTGCCATCATCAAAGGTGGCCCCGAAGGCAGACGCCGCTTCCTCGACCGCGCCGTGTTCAACCGCTTCCCCGGCCACCTCGACGCCTGCCGCACCTATCTGCGCGCCCTGCGCCAGCGAAACCACCTGCTCCGCGACAACGCCGATCGCGCCCTCGTCGAAGCCTTTGATCAGGCGCTCGTCCACGCCGCCACCGCTGTCATCGAACGCCGCCTCGCCCTCATCGCCGAACTCCAAGAGAGCCTCGCGCGCTGCTTCGAATCCATCGCGCCCGGCGACGGTGGCTGCCGCCTGACCTACATGCCGCTGGGCAAAACACTCGGCGCCCGCCTCTGGCGCGACAGCGCCCGCCCCTCAAGGCAACTCATCGCCGAAACCCTCCAAAGCGCCCTGAGCGAACGCCTCGGCCGCGATCTCGAACGCGGCTTCACTTCGCTCGGACCACACGCCGACGACCTCGACATCATCATCGGCCAGCGCGCGGCACGCACCTTCGGCTCCCAGGGCCAACAGCGCGCCGTCATCCTCGCCTTCAAAATCGCCGAGCTCGAAAACCTGCGCGTCCGCGTCGGCTCCCCTCCCCTCCTCCTCCTCGACGATGTCTCCAGCGAGCTCGACCCAGCCCGCAACCGCTTCCTCATGGACTACCTGCGTAACGCCCGTCTCCAATGCGTCCTCACCACCACCGACGCCCGACTCGTCGCCCCCACCGCCAGCGCCCAGACCCGCCTCTTCACCGTCCACCAAGGGTTTTTCAGTGCATCGCGCCTTGAAGAAATCGACGCATCGGACAGCGCGTCGCGCCTTGAAGAAGCCGACGACCTGGACAGCGCGTCACGCCTTGAAGAAGCCGGCGCCCCCGAATGGTCGCCTCCCGCGGGAGACAGCGACGCGTCGCGACATGAGGCGGACGCCGCTCCCAGGGCGGCCTCACCGGACAGCACCCCTGCCTCGCCTTCGCCCGACGCCCCAGAGGACGCTGACAAGGCAGAGGAAGAGCCCCCACGCGCCGCCGCCTCCGCTTCCTGAACAGCCGCCGCAGCCCGATCGCGCCGCGCCGCATGCGCCCGCCGAAACGCCCTCTTCGCAGCGCTCGCACACCTCGCCCGACGCGACGCAGTCATGGCCGACATTGTCGCCGCCATCGTCCGCGCCGCCTGATCCCGCGCCTGCAGCGTCGCCCGACGCGCCCGCGTCTCCATTCAGGCCTGCCGACGCGTCGCCCTCGCCATCGCCCTCCGCGCCATCCCCGCCACCTTCAGGCGCCTCCGAGCCCCCAGGCGCCTCTTCGGCCGTCAGCGCCGCGATCCTCTCCGCCAGGAGCCGGCGCCCTTCCTCGATGCGCGATGCGTCGTCATGCGCGCCATAGGCTGTGGGCATCACCCGCGACGCCACCTCTTTCGCCCATTCGCCCTCGCCCAGCCGCTCCAAAATCCGCAGGTATTCAAAGTCCTCGACGCCCTCGCGGATCATCTTGAGGCGAATCGACGCCACCGGCACGTGCCCCTCCCCGCCCACGCGCGATGGCGTGCCCGGATAAAAAAGCGTCCCGTCGCCATTGCCCGAAAACTGAAACACGCCCGCCCACGGGTCAGCCGAAAAGGCCAGCGCCGTCTCGTAATAGAGCTCGCCCTCGATGCCGTAGCGCCACAGCACCCACTGCATCAGGCGGTTTTTCGCCGCCGACACGTCCACCATGTAGCTGGGCCAGGCCACGCCCGCGCTCGGTTCGCCAAAGCTGCAGCCGTGACTCATGCAGCTCTGGTAGAGCCACAGCCGCCCGCCCTCGCCGACAAACGCGTCGTATTTGCCGCGCTGATCGCCGTCCGACGGCGTGTCGAGGTGGTTGACGACCGGCGCGATGATGTCGAGCCACTCGGCGATGCCGTTCTCGGTCGCGCTGTCGATGTTGGTCGTGACGAGCACCGCGAGATCCGCGTCCGCCGCCTTGGCTGTCTGCGCGCGCGCCGGAATCTCCTCAAAGCTCGACCCATAGGGCGGCTCGTCGGCCGTGTAGTCGTAGAGGCGCTCAAACCAGCCCCGCTCGCGAAAGTGCTCGGCCCAGCTGCGAAATTTCTCGACCGTGCGTGGACCCGTGATCTGCGCCGAACTCATGCGCGCGCCCACAAGCCGCGTCTGCGCCGTCCCATCGAGCAGCGGCCCAAAATGGCGATCAAAATCCGCCCAGTCCGCCGTGTGATCGCGCCCCACCCAGACATTCGAAAGCGTGATCCGGTGATCGAGCGCCAACCGCGCGTAGCGCTCCGCCAGCGAAGCCGCCGTCTGCCAGTCGCCACACGTCGCCTCGCCCGTGTGCGCCAGGCAAATGTTCGGCAGCCACGCGAGGAACGCCGTCGTCAGACTGGGCGTCGACGGCAGGCTGAAGCCATGGACCGTGAGCTTCAGGGGAATCTCGGCGGCAAAGTTGTCGCCCTCAATCCAGACGCTGCCCGCGTATTCGCCCGCTGGCGTCCCCTCGGGCACGAGCACCTCACCCCAGATGGCGCGCGTCTGCCCCACCGCCACGTCGAACGGAAACGCCGATCGCGCCTCGCCCAAAACCTCGTCACGCGCCGGCACGAGCGGATCTGGCCACACGCCCACCTCGCCGATGCTGCCCGACGGCGTCGTCACCTCGACGAGGTCGACGCGGTAGAGCCAGAGATTCTCCGCGCCAATCGTCGCGCCGCCAGGCCCCACGAGCGCGCTGACAGAAGCCGTGACATTGGCGACGCCGAAAAGCCCGCCGTTAATCGCCACCTGAAATGGCTCGAATTCATTGCGCGCCGCGCTGATGGCGATTTCTCCTAAAGGTATGTCGGGCAATTCGCGCGTCGGTTTAATTTTGACACTCGCCGATTCGACATAGGCCATTGGCGCCTCGGCCAGACAGGCCATCGGCAACAACCCCCCAAGGCAGGTCAAAAACCATTGGCACAGCCGCTTTCCTGCTCTTCGACCGATAAAATTAAAAGTATTGGCAGTCATGCCCGGCAAAAGCGGCACGCGCCTTGTTTTATTTCATCGCCACTCAATGCCGCCCGAACGACAATCAAAAGACCAGGCGTTTTTCCTCTCCAACCAAAAGCGCCCAAACATCCTGGCGCCCACCATTCAAACCCCCGTCCTGACGCGCCCTCGACCGCCTCGACGCCCACAAGCTCGATTTAATTTTTATTCAACGCCGAATCTAATTCTTCACAAATATCGAGCGCCCGCGAAACAATGTCATTCATATCATAATATCGATATTCCGCGAGCCTGCCGACAAGCCACAGATTTTGATATTTTTCCGCCGCGCGCCGATATTGTCCCAAAAGTTGTCGACTCTCTTCGCAGAGAACTGGATAAGCCGGCTCCAGACCGCGATTGGGCGCATAATCAAGCGGATATTCGCGGACAATGCTCGTCCACCGCGCGTCGACCTGCCCTGTCAGGTGCTTAAATTCCGTAATGCGCGTAAACGCGTGCTCATTGGGATAATTGACGACCGCCACCGGCTGAAAGCGCTCCATTGGCAGCGATTCGAACTCAAACCTCAGCGCCCGCCACGGCAGCGGCCCATATTGATTGCCGAACAATTCATCAATGGCGCCAGAATAAATCACGGGCCCGTCAAAGATGCGCCCCGCGACGAGAATCCGCCCATTTTTTTCATCCAGTTCAATCATCGCCCGCGCGTCTTGAGAGCATTCAACCGCGATGTTGGGATGATTCAGCATGCGCTCAAAAAGACGCGTATACCCTTGCGCCGGAATCCCCTGAAACCGCTGTTGAAAATATCGATCGTCGCGCGAAAGCCGCACCGGAACGCGCCGCGTGGTCGCCTCAAAATCAATCGCTTCGGGCAAAAGCCCCCATTGTTTCCGCGTGTAATGGCGATAGATCTTTTCAAAAATATAGCCGCCCAGTTCCGCCAAATCGCCGTCTGTCTGCCCCATCAATTCGCGGACAGGCACCCCTTCCCTCCCGCCAAACTTTTGATGCAATTTTGTTTTTAAGCGTTCCGCGCGTTCAACCGGAAAAAGCCTGTCAATCGAAGTCAAATTAAACGGCACCGGAACCAATTGTCCATCGACCATCGCCAAAACGCGGTGCTCATAGGCGCGCCACTGAGTAAATTGACTCAGATAATTCCAAACCTTGGCCGAATCCGTTCGAAAAATATGCGGGCCATATCGATGAACTAAAATGCCGCGCGCATCCAGACAATCATACATATTGCCGCCGATGTGTTGCCGCCGCTCGATAAGAAGAACGCGCCAATGGCGTTGCGAGGCCATTCGTTCGGCCAAAACAGCGCCGGCAAACCCACTGCCAACGACAAGAGCATCAAAGGAATGAAAGGAATTTTTCATGAGAGGCGTCACCACATATCGCCGGGCAAAGGACAAGGGCTGACTAAAGACAACCGCGCCGCCAATGCGCAGCGGGACCAAGCGCTGCGCGCGGCCCCTAGTCGAAGAACGCCCGCTTCGCAACTCCATTATCCTTCCCACCCCTTATGATCTTCGCGCTTCAGCGCGCTCCTTTGTTTTTTGTGCTTCAGCGCGCACATTCAAAAAACGCGTTTCCACAGGGGCGCCGCGTCCACAAATGCGTTTCAGCACGTGGCAATTCAAGGCCGCTTCAGCGCGGGGCAGCTCAAAAGCGCTTGAGCGCGCGGCAGGTTTATTTTGTTTCTATTTGATTTGAACCTGAATTAGCTCGATTTAATCTATTCAAAAACGCGCATTCTCCCCCAAACGGGCTCCCCCAAATGATTGGCTGATTTTAATTTGGCCAACGTGTATTTTGACGGGGCGGAGGTGCTGGAGGGAGGGGTGGGGCGGGCGGGGTGGG
>JAFVYB010000103.1 GCA_017500825.1 Myxococcaceae bacterium
GCTCGTCCCCGAGAGGCTGCCGTAGCGGGCGGCGGTCAGCGTCTGGTGCATGATGTGGCCGAACTCGTGGAAGAGCGTCTCGACCTCGTCGTGCGAGAGCAGCGAGGGGCGATCGGCGCCGGGCGGATTGAAGTTGCCCATCATCACAGCCACCGGAGCGCGGTATTCGCCGCCGACCTGACGCGCCACCGTGACGCCCGCAGCCGCCGCGTGGCCGTATTTGCCGGGGCGCGGGTGGAGGTCGAGATAGAAGTGGCCGACATGGCCGCCGCAGTCGGCGTCGCGAATTTCGTAGAGCGGCACGTCGGCCCAGGTGTCGGCGCCTTCGACGCGGGCGATCTCGATGCCGAAGAGCGACTCGTAGACCTCGAACAGCCCCGCGAGCACCGTTTCGAGCGGGAAGAACTCGCGCATGGCCTCGGTGTCGAGCGACCAGTCGCGCTTCTTGAGCTGGTTGAGGAAGTAGGACGTGTCCCAGGGCTGGAGCGTGGCGGCGGGATCGTTGGTCTGGGCCCGCTTGAGAGCGGTCATCGCGGCGTAGTCGGCGTCGCGGCGGGCGACGAGTTTCTGCTGCAGGTCGGCGAGGAAGCTCTTCACCGCGGCGCTCGATTTGGCCATGCGGCCGTCGGTGACGAAGTCGGCGTGCGTGGCGTAGCCGAGGAGTTTGGCCGCCTGATCGCGCAGGGCGATGGCCTCTTTGAGGAGCGGCAGGTTGGCGTCGGCCTGGCGCGACTGGAAGGCGATGAACAGGCGCCGCCGCGCGTCCTCGCTGACCGCGTTCTCCATGAAGGGGAAGTAGTCCGGGTATTGGCAGGTCACGATCCAGCCGCCTTCGGGCGCGGCCTTGAGACGTGCCGCGAAGGCCTCGGGCAGGCCCTCTTTTTCGGCGTCGCTGATGACGATCTGAGAGCGGTCGGCGTTGAGGTTGAGCTGGAAGCGCGTCTGCAACTCGACGAGGCGCGTCTGCAGCTCGACCAGCTTCTTTTGCGTGGCTTCGTCGAGGTCGTGGCCGTTGCGGCGGAAGTCGCGCAGCGTGAGGTCGACGAGGCGCTTTTGTTCGGCGTCGAGCGCCGCCTGTGGGGCCTTGGTGTCGGCGTAGGCCTTGAGCGCGCCGTAGAGGTCGCGCCGCGCCATCAGCTGCACGAGGTATTTGCCCGAGGCTTCTTCGACTTCGGCGGCGGCCAGGCGGATCGGCTCGTCAGGATGGATGTCCTTGAGGATGGCCAGGCGGTTGACCGCGTCGACGTAGTCCATCAGCGACTGCTCGAAGGCGTCGATCGTGTTGTCGAAGGTGCGCGCCTCGGGGGTCAGGGCGACGATCTGATCGAGCGCCTTTGTGCAGCGCGACTCGGCGGCGGTGGCCCGCTCGCGGATTTGTTCGGGGGTCAGTCGATGCTCGATGAGCGGGACAGGGACGCGCTTGATCTTGTTCATGTGCGTGCAGGCTTTCGTGGGGGTTTGGGGTTGGGTCGCGGCGGCGGGCGCGGTTGTCGATGGCTCTGGCGCAATCGGGACACTGGAACAGGCGATGGCCAGCCCCGAGAGGAGGGATGCCCCGAGCGCGAGATGGCGGGCGGGATGCCGACGGGCGCGGCGTGTCTTGGATTGGGTCATGGGTGGTCTCCGAGAGGGGGTTGGCGGCGCGCGGACAC
Organism: Myxococcaceae bacterium; assembly: GCA_017500825.1. GTDB lineage: Bacteria > Myxococcota > Myxococcia > Myxococcales > UBA5297 > UBA1203. Next base: position 1,653 of record JAFVYB010000103.1, read on the forward strand.
GCCGGCGCGGTGGGGATGTCGAGGTCGAAAAGAGGGCCGTCCGCTTCAGGGACAGGGCTGTCTGCCCGCTGCCGGGTGGTGGACGACGAGCCCGGAAACACTGGCTTCGGGGTGCATCATCCAGCTCTCGGTGAGTTCGATGCCGATGTCGCGCGGGTCGAGGAAGTCGAAGAGGAGGCGCTGCAGGGCGAGGTCGGGGCAGGCGCGGTAGCCGGGCGAGAAGCGTTCGCCGCGATATTGGCCGCGGAGGAGGGCGCGGCGTTCGGTCGCGTCGGGGAGCGGGCGCCACGGTTCCAGATTCCAGTCGGCGCGGACGCGGGCGTGGACCCATTCGGCGGCGGCCTCGGCCATGGCGAGCGCGAGCGACTGGACGAGGTGGACCTTCACGAATTCGCCGCTGTCGCGCAGCTCGGCGCAGAGATCGGTCACGCCGCTGCCGACGGTGACGGCAAAGAGGGCGATCGAGTCGGCGAAGGGCGCCACGAAGTCGGCGATCGAGCGGCCGTCGACGCGCGGAAAGTGGGCCCAGCGCTCGATGTCGCCAGCGCAGAGGAGGAGGTCGTCGCCGTGGCGCGTGGCGCGGACAAATCGGTGGACAGCGCGCGGTTTGAGACCGCGTTCGTCGAGGAGCGTTTTGAGTTCGGCGACCTGTCGGCGCATGGCCAGCGCCTGAGGGCTCTGCTGGGAGAGCGCCGCCTCGTCCATGTCGTCGACGCGCCCGATGAATGCGCCGCCGAGGCCGAGGTGACGACCGTAGAGCATGGCCTGGTTGAGACGCGCCCAAATCTCGGGGAGCGCGATGTCGGTGAGACGCCGATCAAAGTCGGGGGGCTCGGGCAGGTGGTCGAGCGGCTCGGGGAAGCTGTCGGGCGGTTCAGGCCGACGCTCTGGCGCCTGGGCGGTGTCGCCGCTGGGCGCTTGATCCGTTGGGTTGTCCGGGAGGGCGTCCGCCGTTCTGGGTGACGCATCGCCGCGCTCGAACGCGTTCGCGCCTGTGGCGAGGAGATCCTTGGCGAGCGTCAGGCCGTGCATGGCGTCGCGCGCGTAGAGCACCTCTCCCGGATAGACCGGCCGCAGCTTCTGCTCGACAAAAGCCTGGTTGAGCGCCGCGCCCCCGACCATCAGCGGACACCTCACGCCTGCGCTCGCGAGCGATTTGGCCGTCTCGATCATCTGCAGCGCCGACTTCACGAGCAGGCCGGAGAGGCCGATCACGTCGGGCTTTTGCGAAAGGGCCTCGCGCACGATGACCGCGTCCTCGACCTTGATGCCGAGATCCACGACCTCGAAGCCGTTGCCGGCGAAGATCATCGAGACGAGGTTTTTGCCGATGTCGTGGACATCGCCTTTGACCGTGGCGAGCAGCAGTCGCCCGCGCCTTGCCGCCTTCTCGCCGTCGTTCATCAGCGGTTCGAGGTGATCGATGGCCGCCTTCATCGCCTCGGCGCTCTGCAGCACCTCGGCCACGATGCGTTCGCCCGCGTTGAAGCGCCGCCCGACCTCGTCCATGCCCCGCATCAGAGCGCCGTTCACGAGGTCCATGGGCCGCGCGCCCTGTTCGATGGCCGCGTCGATGGCCTCGTTGAGGCCGTCTCTGGTGCCGTCGGCGACACAGCGTTCGAGGCGCGATTGGGGATCGAGCTGTTCTCGGGGTTGAGGCGCGGCTTGGGTGGGCGAGCGCTGGCGGATGAGCGCGGTCAGTTCGGCGATGCGCGCCTGCCAGTTGGCGAGGGCGTCCGGCGCGTGGCGATTGATGTCGAGAAGGGCGCGGGCGGCGGCGACGAGTTCGGCGGGCTCCTGAGAAAAATCGCGTCCGATGGCGGCGGCGTTGGCGATGGCCAGATCGAGTCCGGCCTCACCGCAGGCGTCGAAAAAGAGGCGGCTGACCAGGGCGCGTCCGGCTGGCGGCAGGCCAAAGCTGACATTGGAGACGCCCAGGGCAGTGCGCACGCCGACAAAGCGCCGCTTGAGCTCGGCGATGGCCCGCACTGTCTCGCGCGCGGCGCCCACGTAGGTCGGATCGGCCGAGGCGCAGGGAAAGACGAGGGCGTCGAGATAGAGGTCGCCGCGTTCGAAACCGAGCGGTTCGAGGAGGGCGAGGGCGCGTTCGGCAATCGCGAGTTTGCGATCGAGATCGACGGCCATGCCCGCCTCATCGATGAGCCCGACGACGAGCGCCGCGCCAAACCGCCGCGCCACGTGGGCCATCTTGAGGAAGCGCTCCTCTCCACCTTCGAGGTTGGCCGAGTTGACGATGGCCTTGCCCTGCGAGTGACCGAGCGCGCGCTGGGCGACTTCGGGACTCGTGGTGTCGATCATCAGAGGCGAGCGGACGCGCGGCACAAGGCAGGTGAGCAGGCGTTCCATGTCCTCGGCCTCGTCGCGTTCGGCCTGCTGCACGGCCACGTCGATGAGCGACGCGCCTTCAGAGAGCTGGCGTCGGGCAAAGTCGGCTGCCGCGTCAAAGTCGCCCGCGCCAATGAGCTCGCGAAACTTCTTGGATCCCAGGGCGTTCGATCGTTCGCCGGCGATGACTGGTCGAGCCGCGCTGCCGATGGCGATGGCCTCGACGCCGCTCAGCCACGAAGTCGCGCTCGCGGATGAAGCCGCCGTCTCGGGCGATGTCACAGGGACGGACGAGGAATCGGCGTTTGGACACGGGCGCGGCGTGAAGCGGTCAAGCGCCTTGGCCAGCGCGCGGATGTGGTCCGGCGTCGTTCCGCAGCAGCCGCCGACGAGGTTGAGGGCGCCTTGGGCGCAGGCCGACTCGATGTCGCGCGCGAAGTCGTCGGGGCTTTGTCCGTAGCGGCCGTTTTCGTCCGGCAATCCGGCGTTGGGCATCAGGCCGAGCCGCGCTCCAGTGGCCAAAGCCAGTTCGTCGAGCCGTGGCGCCAGCTGCAGTGTGCCCGCGCCGCAGTTGAGGCCGAGATAGAGGAGGTCGAAGGGCGCGAGCGTGCGCGCGAGCGAAGCCGGTGACTGGCCGCCGAGCATGTGTCCCGCGCTGTCGAGCGTGGCGCTGACCGCGATGGGCCGTTTTTCCAAACCGCGCGCGAACAGTCGCTCGATCGCGACGAGGGCGGCCTTGAGGTTGAGCGTGTCCTGACAGGTCTCGACGAGGAAGTAGTCGGCGCCGCCCTCGTGCAACCCCAGCGCCTGCTCCAGGTAGTGATCGACGAGCGCCTCGAACGAGAGGCTCCGCCGCACCGAGAGCGCGCAGGTGGTCGGTCCCATCGAACCGGCGACGAAACGCGGCTTTTCCGCGGTCGAAAATCGCTTTGCCACCTCGCGGGCCACCTCGGCGCCACGGCGGTTGAGCTCGCGGCAGCGATCGGCCAGCCCGTATTCGGAGAGGACGAGTGGCGTGCCGCCGAAGGTGTTGGTCTCCACGATGTCGGCGCCGACCTCGAAGTAGCGGGCGTGAACGTCGGCCACGAGGTCGGGGCGGGTGAGGAGGAGTGCCTCGTTGCAGCCCTCGCGTTCTGGGCCGCCAAAGTCGTCGCAGGTCGGCTGGAGCGCCTGGAGGCAGGTGCCGGTCGCGCCATCGATGAGGGCGACGCGTCGGTCGAAGAGGTCGAACAGGGCGGTGGTGCGCTGGGCGGTCATGGCGTGGCGTGTCCGTCAAAAGGAGCGCCAGCCTCAGTGTCGAGGGGCGCGAAAAGGGGGCGCGCGTTTGCCCAGCCCCGCCGCGCTTGCAAGGCAAAAACGTGGGCCGCCAGAGGTCTCCAAAGAAGCGTCCAGACCGGCGTCCACGAGTGGGGCACAGAATCGTTCGCGGGGTCGTTTTCAGAGGCGATCGCGAGCGGAGAGACGCGTTCGCGGGACGTCCCGAAGAAGCGCCCGAAGGAGCGGCACAAGGATCGTTCACAGAGAGGCCTGATGAGGCGTCTGGAGGCGTGTCCGGAGCGGCGAACGGTCCTGAAGATTTTTCGCCCGGCGCATTCGCCTTTGTGCTAGCCGCCCGCGCCCTTTCTCCCCCCCCCCAGCAACGGGCCAATGGCCAGCCCGGCCGAACGAGGGCTCCCCATGCTCGAACTCCTCAAGCCAGTCCCCGACTTCACCGCCTTCGCCTTTGCGGACGGCAGGTTCAGCCCTGTCACCCTGAGCGACCTGAACGAGAAGTGGGTGCTCCTGTTCTTCTACCCGCGCGACTTCAGCTACGTCTGCCCGACCGAGATCATCGAGCTGGCGCGCCGCGCTTCCGAGTTTGAGGCGCTCGGCGTGCAAATCCTCGCCATCTCCTGCGACTCCGAGTTTTCGCACCGCGCCTGGGCCCAGGAATTGGGCGGGGTGCCCTTTCCCCTTGTCGCCGACTTCGAAAAGCGCGTCGCGGGCGCGTTCGGCGTGCTTCTGGAGGGTGGGTTTCCGGCGCGCGCGACGTTTGTCCTCTCTCCCGGACGCGTGCTGCAGCACATGAGCGCCACCTCGCCCAACGTGGGGCGTTCCGTGGCTGAGCTCCTCAGACTCATCGAGGCGCTGCAGGTGGGCGCCATGACGCCGGCCGAATGGCACCGCGGCGAACCGACGATTGACGAGAGCTGACGCGCTCGGATCCCCCGCGATTTTCCCGTTCGAGCGCTGCTGTCCCGCCAGAGGGACGCCGATCTTGAGCGCTTGAAAGGGATGTCGCGCGCCGCGCGTTGGCCGCGCACCTTCGGCGACACCAAGACGACCGACGCCCCATGAACCTGACCAACCTCCTCCTCTTCGCCGTCCTTCTGGCCACGCTCATCCTCGTTCACGAGCTGGGGCACTACCTCGCGGCCAAGCTGTTTCGGGTCAAAGTGCTGACCTTCTCCATCGGCTTTGGCCCCAAGCTGCTCGGCTTTCGCTGGGGCGAGACGGAGTATCAGCTCTCGGCGCTGCCCCTGGGCGGCTACGTGAAGATGGCCGGCGACGACCCGAGCGAACCGTTGCCCGAGGCTGACAAGGGACGCGGTTTTTTGGAGCAGGCGGCGTGGAAGCGCGCGCTCATCGCCTTTGCCGGGCCGGCGATGAACCTCGTCTTTCCCGTGCTCGCCTACTTCATCGCCTTCTCGATGACCGGCAGCGACTACGCGCCGCTCGTGGCCACGGTCTATCCCGACCAACCCGCCTACGCCGCGGGCCTCAGGCCGGGCGACCGCATCACCGCCGTCGAGGGCCAGCCCATCCGCTACTTTTCCGAATTGCAGGAAGCGGTGCGGCCAAGGGCCGAGCTCGAAACGACCGTCACCTACCTGCGGGGCGGCCGCGAACTCACCGCGAAGCTCGTTCCCAGTCGACTGGAGCGCAAAACCATCTTGGGCAAGGAAGTGCGCGGCCTCATCGGCATTGGTCTGACCGCCCGCGCGCCCATCGTCGCCGTCCCCCGCGCTGATTCCCCCGCGGCGAAGGCCGGACTCCAGACCTTCGACCGCATCGTCAAGGTCGGCCAGACGCCCATCAAGAGCTACCCCGCGCTGGTGGAGGCGCTCTCCCAGGTGAAGGGACCGGTCGAGATCACGGTGGCGCGCGATGTTCCCTGGGGCCGCGAGGCGGGCGCGCTGACGACGTGGGAGACGTTCACCGCGACGCTGGCGCCGACAGAGTCAGGCGGTTTGGGCGAGCGCGGCGCGTCCTCAAAGACGGCGGACGAGACGACGCTTGAGCGCGCCTTTGGCTTGGAGCCGATCGACCTCTATCTCTTCTCTGTCGAGGAGGGTTCGCCCGCCTGGGAGGCGGGGCTCAGGCGGGGCGACAAGCTCGTCGAACTCGATGGCCAGCCGATCCTCAGCTTCACGACCTTTGAGCAGCTGCGTCAGAAGAAGGGCGAGGGCACGCTCGACATCGCCTTTGAGCGCGGCGGCGAACGATTTCAGGTCCAGGTGGCGCAAAAAAAAGAGACGCGTCGCGACGAATTCGAGAACGCCCACGAGCTCCTCAATTTCGGCGCCCGCGACGACCGCCGTCCTGAGAGCTACGCGGAGATCGAGAAAGTCCCGGTCAAGCTCTCGATGGGCCAGGCCTTTGTGAAGGCGGTGCGCGTCCTGCCCGAGGAGATCGGCCAGACGCTCAGCAGCATCTGGATGCTCGTCACTCGCCAGCTGAGCGCGCGCAATCTCGGCGGCCCGATCGCCATCTACCACGTGGCCGCGCAGTCGGCCGAAGCCGGGGGCAGCGCCTTCCTGCGCCTGATGGGCTTCATCAGCATCAACCTGGGCCTGCTCAACCTGATGCCCATCCCCCTCCTCGACGGCTTCCACATCCTGTCGGCCGGCATCGAAGCGGTGCGCCGCCGCCCGCTGAGCGAGAACACGCGCATTGCGCTGACCTACGTCGGCCTGCTGCTCCTCCTCGCGCTGATGGGCCTCGCCTTCTGGAACGACATCGTCAACTTCGTCCTCAAGTGAGCGCGCGCCCAGTCGCCGCCCAACCTCCATCAAGAAGCAACGCCACATGTCCGACGCACAGCTCGACCGCGAAATCGCCCGTCGCCGCACCTTCGCCATCATCTCCCACCCCGACGCGGGCAAGACGACGCTGACAGAGAAACTTCTGCTCTACGGCGGCGCCATTCACCTGGCCGGCTCGGTCAAGGCCCGCCGCAAGAGCCGCCACGCCACGAGCGACTGGATGGAGCTCGAAAAGCAGCGCGGCATCTCGGTCACCTCGTCGGTGCTGCAGTTCGAGCACGACGGTTTCGCGGTCAACATCCTCGACACGCCAGGTCACCAGGACTTCTCCGAGGACACCTACCGGACGCTCGCGGCCACCGACGCGGCGGTGATGCTGATCGACGGCGCCAAGGGCGTGGAGGCGCAGACGCGCAAGCTCTTTCAGGTCTGCCGCAAACGCCGCATCCCCATCTTCACCTTCATCAACAAGCTCGACCGCGACATCCGACCGCCGCTCGACCTGCTCGACGAGCTCGAATCGCTGCTCGGTATCCGCAGCACGCCGATCAACTGGCCCATCGGCTGCGGCAGCGCCTTCAAGGGCGTCTTCGATCGCCACGGCAAGCGCTTCCTCCTCTTCGAGGGCGGCAGTCACGGCGCGCGCCAGGCCGAGATGACGGCCATTGAAGAGGGCGATCCTTCGATCGGCGAAGTCATCGGTCAGGGGGCGCTCGACAGCCTGCGCGAGGAACTGGAGCTCCTCGATGTGGCCGGCGACCCCTTTGATCTCGACCGCGTGCTTCAGGGCGAGCTCACGCCCGTCTTCTTTGGCAGCGCCATGACCAACTTCGGCGTGCTGCCCTTTCTCGAAGGCTTTTTGCGGATGGCGCCGCCGCCGCGCGCTTATCGCGCCGTGGACGCGGGCCCGTCGGCGGTCTCCCAAATCTCGAACGCTGAGGGACAGGGAACGGTCGCGCGCACCGCTCCCGCGCATCCCGATTTCTCCGGGTTCATCTTCAAGATTCAGGCGAACATGGACCCGGCGCACCGCGATCGCGTCGCCTTCCTGCGCATCTGCACCGGGCGCTTTGTCCGCGGCATGAGCGCGCGCCACGTGCGGCTCGACAAGGAGATCAAGCTCGCCAACCCGCAGCAATTCATGGCCCAGGACCGCCAGACGGTCGACGAGGCCTATCCCGGCGACATCGTCGGGCTCTTTGATCCGGGGCACTTCCGCATCGGCGACACGCTCTGCGCCGGCGCCCGCGTCGAATACGTCGGCATCCCCAGCTTCTCGCCCGAGCACTTCGCCAGCGTCCGACTGAAAGAGGCGCTCAAGCGCAAGCAGCTGCTCAAGGGACTCGAACAGCTCTCGCAGGAGGGCGCGATTCAGCTCTTCCAGGCGCCGGGCGCGGTGAGTCCTGAACCCATCGTGGGCGCGGTCGGCCAGCTGCAGTTCGATGTGCTGCGCTTCCGCCTCGAACACGAATACGGCGTGGCGCCGATCCTCGACGCGTTGCCCTTTGTCCACGCCCGCTGGGTCGAGTCTGGCGCGATCAATCCGAGTGCCGCGGGGACAGGCGACAGCGTGCGCTGCGTGGAAGACCTCTCCGGTCGCCAGGTGCTGCTCTTCAAGAGCGACTGGGCGCTCAACTGGATCCAGCAGAAGAACCCCTCGCTCGTGCTGCACGACACGGCCACTTCGGCGCGCGCCCTGCAGGAGTGAGCCAGTCAGGAGCGGGCCGGACGATCAGCGCGACGCGCAGTCGAGGCCAAACTCGGCGCGGAAGCGTTCGGCCAGCTGGTTCAGCGCCGCGCGGTCGGGCGCGGTGAAATCGGCGCTCTGAGCGAGCACATCCCCAGGGCGATAGCGCTGCAGGAACCACCGCTCGCCGCGCTGGAGTTGACGGGCCATGGCGGTCAGGCGCGCTTCGTCGTGGCGCGGCAGAACGACGGTCGTGCGCAGCTCGTAAGCGAGGCCTGAGCGCCTGAGGATCGCGATCGACGAGGCGATGACCGACGCCTCCTCGCGCATGTCGCACAGCTCGGCGTAGCCCTCGGGCAGATCTTTGAAGTCGAGCGCCACGTAATCGACGAGCGATTCTTCGATGAGCCGGGCGAGGACTTCTGGCCGGGTGCCATTGGTGTCGAGCTTGGTCGCAAACCCCATGGCGCGCACGCGGCGCAAAAACGCTGCCAGGGCCTCTGGCTGGAGCGTGGGCTCTCCGCCGCTGACGACGACGCCGCCGAGAAGACCGCGCCGATCGTTCAGGAAGGCGATCACCTCTTCCTCGCCGACGAAGGAACGCTCTGTTTCGCGGACGAGAAGGGGGTTGTGGCAGTAGCCGCAGCGCAAATTACACGCGCGTGTAAAAACAACGGCGCTGACCATCCCGGGGAAGTCGATGAAGCTCGCGCGCTCCATGCCGCCGATCAGAAGTTTGCCCTGCATGTCTCATTCCAGGCGCGGCAGGCGGAGTGCGCGCGTCGACCGGGTCAGGCGCCGGCGCGGTGTCCAAGGTTCGGCGCGGCGACATCGATTTCGGGCAGCTCGATGAGGTGGCCGCTGTGGGCGACCTTGGCCTCAAGGTAGGCGCGGTTGAACTGGTTCACCGGTGCCAATGAGGGAACGCGGCGGCGGACCTGGATGTGCTCGTCGTTCAGCGCGGCGATCTTGGCCGGGTTGTTGGTGATGAGGTCGACCGACTGGACACCGAGCAAGCGCAACATTTCGGCAGCCACCTCGTAGCGACGGAGATCTTCGGCAAAGCCGAGCTTGAGATTGGCTTCGAAGGTGTCGAGCCCCTCGCTCTGGAGCGCGTAGGCGCGGATCTTGTTGCCGAGCCCGATGCCCCGGCCTTCCTGGCGCAGATAGACGACCGCCCCCTGTCCGCGTTCGCCGATGGCCGCCAACGCCGCGTCGAGCTGCTCTTTGCAGTCGCACTTGAGGCTGCCGAACACCTCGCTCGTCATGCACTCGCTGTGGACGCGGACCAGCACGCCCTCGCCGCCTTTGATCTCGCCCGCGACCATGGCCACGTGCTCGACGCCGGATTTCTTCTCGCGGAAGACGATGGCGCGCATGGGGCCGAAACGCGTGGGCAGGGGCGACTCGGCATAGACCTCAAGAGAGCGCGATGGCCCTCCCAGTGGTCGGGGCGACGACTTCAAAGATTCGCTCATGAAAGGCTCTTCTCACCTGCTCTCGGGGGCGGCGGGGACAGCCGGGGACGAGGGCTCCGATGGGCTCCTCTCGCGCGGCGTTCGACGGTGGCCTCCCGAAAAAAAGCGCGCACCCATAGCGGCGCGCGTTGGCGTGTCAAGAATGGCCCCGGTCCGCTCGGGAACGGGGAGTCCGGGCGCGAAACAGCGCGGGGACAAGACGCAAAAACCGTCACCTCACAGCGCGGCGGCGATGGCGTCGGCATCGAGGGAGATCTCCCGCGTCTCGCCGTCGGCCATGCGCTTGAGCGCGGCCTTGCCCGAGTCGAGTTCGCTGTCGCCGATCACGAGCGTGAAGCGCGCGCCGACTTTGTCCGCCCGTCGCAGTTGCGACTTGAGGCCACCACCGCGCAGGTCCTGATCGACGAAGACGCCGCGTCGTCTGAGGGCCGCCGCCAGCTGCAGTGCCTTGAGGATCGCCGCCTCGCCCATGGGCGCGATGAAGAGTTCCGGGCCGGGGATGGCCTGAGCGCGTCGCGCGGCGAGCAGGGCCAGTCGATCCAGGCCCGCGGCAAAGCCGACAGCGGGGGTGGCCGGTCCGCCCAAACTCTGGATCAGGCCGTCGTAACGACCTCCGGCGCAGACGGTGCTCTGGCTGCCGAGGCCGCCCTCTCCGGTCTCGTGCGAGACGAATTCGAAGACGGTGCGCGTGTAGTAGTCGAGCCCGCGAACGATGCGGGGGTTGACGGTGTAGGCGATGCCGATCGCGTCGAGCAGCTGACGGACGCGCGCGAAGTGATCGCGGCAGGGATCGCAGAGGAAGCTGTCGATGGTGGGCGCGCTGGCGCAAACCGCCTGACACTGGGCGTTTTTGCAGTCGAGGACGCGCAGCGGGTTGGTCTCCAGTCGGCGTTGGCACTCGGGGCACAAATCGCCCGCGCGTTCTTTGAGGGCGTCGATCAGCGCCGCGACGTAACGGGGGCGGCAGTCGCTGTCGCCGAGCGAGTTGAGCTCCAGCGTGATCGCGCCGAGGTCGAGCCGCGAGAGGAAGGCCTGAGCCGCGTCGATCAGCTCCGCGTCCGCCTGGGGTGTGGCCGCGCCGTAAATTTCCGCGCCGACCTGGAAGAACTGGCGGTAGCGCCCGCGCTGCTGACGTTCGCGGCGGAACATCGGGCCCAGATAGAACCAGCGCACGAGAGCGCCCTGCGCGAGCTGGTTGTGTTCGATGGCCGCGCGCACCGCCGGCGCCGTTCCCTCTGGCCGCAGTGAGACGAGTGTCCCGGCGCGCGTTCCAGTGGCCCCGTCCTCGAACGTGTACATCTCCTTGCCGACGATGTCGGTGGCCTCGCCCACGCCGCGCACGAAGAGCGCCGTCTTCTCCAGGATAGGGGTGCGCACCTCGCCAAAGCCAAAGCTCGTCAGCGTCTCGCGCGCGCAGGTCTCAATCGGGCGCCAGAGGGCGGTGGCATCGGGCAACAGGTCGTTCATGCCTTTGACCGCGGTGATCTTCTCCGTCATCTCGTTCCTCTCTCGGGTTCGGGGACGTTGGCGCGTCGCTCAGTTGGCGCTGGGGGGCAGAACGCGGGCGATGGCCTGGCCCATGCGGACTTTGGCGCCCTCGGCGATGACCGGCTCGAAGGACACGCGTCCCGGCTCGAAGATCAGGATCACGGTCGACCCCATCTCGAAGACGCCGAGCTCGTCGCCTTTGTTCACCTCGATGGGCGGCTCGAATGTCTGCTCGCGCATTGGCGCGCCTTCCACCCGCGTCCTGAGGTCGCAGTAGCTCGCGCGAATCGAGCCGATACAGGTGGCGCCGACTTTGACGACGGCGACTTGGCCGGCGGCGGTCGCCAGATAGGAGATGAGGCGCTCGTTGACGCAGAAGAGGTTGGCGATGGCGCGCACCGAGGGACCGTTGACCGGAAAGAGCTCGCCGGGAATCACGCTCGAGGCCTCGATGGCGCCGCCGAGCGGGGCGTGGATGCGGTGGTAGTCGCGCGGCGAGAGGTAGAGCGTGAGGTAGCTGCCACCCATGAAGCGCTGCGCGTGGGCCGGGTCGTCGAGCAGGGCGCAGAGCGAGTAATCGCGTCCTTTGGCCTGGATCATGCGGCCGTTCTGGATCTCGCCAAAAGCGGAGACGCGCGCGTCGACAGGCGAGACGACGATGTCTTCCCCCTCGGCGATGGGGCGCGCGCCAGGCTTGAGCGGTCGCGCGAAGAAGTCGGCGAAGGTGGCGCAGTCGTCAGGGGCGAGCGCGGCCTCGTTCACATCGATGTCGAGCAGGCGGGCAAAGGCGCTGGCCGCATGGCGGTGGAGCGAAGAACTGACCGGCAGGCGCGTGGCATGACCGACGGCGCGGCTGAGCAGCGCTTTGGGCAGGAGGGTGAGGGCTGTCTTGATGGCGGTGTCTTTCATGTTCGTCTCGCGGGACGTGCGTCGGGCTCAATGCCCGCGCAGGAGAGTGGCAAAAGCGGGGAAATCGTCGCGGCGAACGGCGTCTTCCATGGGGCCGCGGAGCGCGTGTCGGGAACGTCGGAGTGGCTTTGATGCACACGCGTTCGCGCGTCGCGTCAGGGCGTCGCGGCGGTGGTCGGCGCGTCAGGGCTTGGCGCTGGGGCCTGATAGGGGTCGCGTCGCTCGCCCAGGCAATCGATGGGCTCTTTGCCGACTTGGACCAGGCGGTGGCTCTCCTCCAGGCAATCGCGCTGCTGCCGGGTGATCTCGCGCCCCTGAAAAAAGATCTTCTCGACCACTTCGAGCGACGAGGTCAGCCGCACCGACTCGATGGCGTCGCCGACGAGGAGGACCGATTTGTCGGCAAACCCGGGCAGCCGTTCCTGACATTCGGCGCGCGCGTCGAGCTGCCAGACTTCGCCCTGGCCCAAGTCTTTGATTTCGAGAGCGCTTGTCTTGGCAAAGCAGTCTCCGAAGAGCTCCTTGAATCGGGTGGCGCTCATGCCCTGGACCGGCACCTTGGGTTCGGCAGGCTGGCTCGCGGGCTTTGTTGGCTGGGGCGGGGGCTCCGCCATGATCGGAGAGATCTCTTCGGGGACCGGCGCGGCGCTCGGGGACGCAGGGCGATAGCGGAGCGCCTCCTGACGCGCTGAACTGTCTCGGCGTGCTTTTTCCGCCTGCGCGCGGAACCCCTCCAGCTTCACCTTGAACTCGCGGGCCATGGCGTCATTCGGCACCGCGTCGAGCAGCGCGATCACGTCGACAAAGTCCGGATCGAGTGCGGCGGACTCGAAGTCCTGATGGCGCTTGAGCAGGGCGGTCCATCGCGCGTTCGCCTGTTCGTATTCGGCGGAGGGGCGCGATTCGTCTTCCCGCGCACAGCTGACGGACAGACAGACAAGCGGCACGAGACAGGCGATGGCAACGAGGCTCGAAAGTTTCATGGGCGCTCCGAAAACATGAACCGCGCGTTTGGCGGCGATCAGATGCCCAGAAAGAGCCGCTTGCCGAAGTTGAGCGCCAAGTCGGCATCGAAGATTCGGCGGGCGGACGACTCGATGTCGTATTCGACGCGGTGAAACTGGGAGGTGCGTTTGACCGAGTCGTAGACGGTGAAGCAGGCCCGGTTGTCGTAGTCGCGTGGCTGGCCGACGCTGCCGACGGAAATCACGTATTTGAGCCCGCGCTGAATCGTGACCGTGCTGTCTCGCACCTCGAAGTATTCCTCGTCAGCGGAGAGGGCGAAGACCTTGCTCATGTGTGAGTGGCCAATGAAGGTCACCTCGGCCAGGTCCTGGAAGTGCGGCGAGAGCGCCTCCATCTGCTCGACGGCGAAGATGTATTCGTAAGACTCAGGCCGGGGCGGGGCGCCATGGGAGAAGCAGAGATCGCCGAAGCGGTAGGCGTAGGGCAGGCTGCGAAGCCAGGCGAGGCTGTTCTGGGTGAGCGCGTTTGCCGTCCAGTCGAGGACTTGGCGCGCCGCCTCGTAATAGGCGCCGTAGTCCATGCGGCCGGACACGGCGGCGTCATGGTTTCCGAGGAGCGTGACCTCGGCCAGTTCGCGCACGATGTCGCAGCAGGGTTCGGGGCTGGCGCCATAGCCGACGACATCGCCCAGGCAGATGACGCGATCGACATCGAGGCGTTCGATTTCCTTTTTCACTTCGAGGAGCGCTTCGAGGTTGGAGTGGACGTCACTGATGATGGCGATTCGCATGGGTAAAATTCTCTGAGGCGCGCGAGAGGGACGAGGGGGGGACGTCAAAAAAAGCCGCGCATTCTACGCAGCGACCTCTCTGGCGAAACCCCTTTCTCAGGGCATTTTGGGTGAAGGCGTGGCGCCACCGCGGATGACCCAGCGCCTTTGACAGCGCACGCTCGCGCTCTCGTTGGCCAAAGCAAAGGCCTCTTTCGGCGTCGTGCCCAAAGAGGCCTCGGTGAGATGATCGAGACTCACATTCCAGGCGCTTAGAAGGCGGCGCCCAGATTCAGGGAGAGCTGGAGGTCGTTGTAATAGTGGCGCCGGTGTCCGAGCAGTTCGACGCGCGCGGAAAGGCCAAAGGCCTCTGTCACAAAGAACATCGTGTGAACGCCGACGCCGTAGACGACACCACCGCGCAGAACGCTCCAGTTCCCCTGCGATCCGTCGACATCGTAGGTCAGTCCGCCGACATAGAGAGAAGGACCGACTTTGCCGTAGACGAGCAGTCGCCAGAGCGGGCAGCCGAACATGAGCGAGAGCGAGAGGTTGTGCTGGCTCTGTGTCACTCGGGTCGTCTCGGTTCCCTCTTCGTCGACGATGCCAAAGGGCATCAGCCACGAGAGCTCAAGCCACAGTCCCTTGTGGAGCAGCCAGAGATCCGGATCGAAGAGCATCCGGCCCATGTTCCAGGAGACGGCGAGGCCCAAGCCGAATTTGGGATCCAGCGACCCGAAGGAGCTCTGTCGAAAGAGACTGCCCAGCGTGAGTTCGGCGGTCAGGCCGATATTGCGCGGTCCAAAGAAGCTCGAAGCGGTGCTGTCGCTGTCGTCTTCCTCCTCGTCGTCGCGCTCGCGACCGTGACGGCGCTCTGGACCTCCCCAGTCGTCTTCATCGCGATCGCTCGCCCGTCCACCAATGGGGGCCCAGCCATCGGCGTCCTCGTCGCCGTGATCATCATAGGACGGCGCGTGTCTGCGTTGGGGACGGAGATCCTCATCGTCATAGTCGTCTTCGACCGGCGGCAGCGGTGGCGGCGGCGCATCCGTCTCGCCATCACTCTCTTCGGCAGGCTGTCCCTCGTCCGAGGTCGCAACGTGCGTGTCGTTGACTGTGTCATCGCTTGCGCTGTCGGAGTTCGAATCGCCTGCGTGATCGTCGAGCGCGCTGTAGTCGGAGTCAGCGCCTGTCTCGGCGTAACCGTCGTCCTCCACTTCCCAGGCATGGGCGAGTGGCGCTGCGGCAAAGAGGCTGGTCAACGCCAGCGTGGTCAGGAGTCGCGGCAACTTCACGGAGCACCTCCGAACGAGCGGCTCGAACACTCACCTGCGGACTCGTAGTTGGCGCACTCCGGCAAATCCCGGGTCGTGAGCGCGAATCGATCGAGGAAACTCTCGCAGACGACCTTTTTGGCGTTGCCGCTCATCTGCTCGGCGATGGCGTCCAGAGCGCTCTCCAGTGTCAGGTGATCTGCGTATTCCTTGATGGCGACGCCCTGCTTGCCGCTCGCAAGTTCCTGCTGTCCCAGGCCGCGAAGGCCGCTCGACGAGTCGCCGCCCAAGGCGTTGATCACGCCGCCGATGATTTGCTGCCAGGCATCACGCGTGCCCCCGAGTTCTTCGACCGCGCGCCAGAGCGATGAGGCGAGCACTGTTCCCAGAATGTAGGCGTAGCCCTCGTTGTAGAAGACGTTCACGTCGCCGCGCAGCATCTCCTCCATGCCGTCAGAGATGCATCTCCTGCGCGAGAGATTGCGCGTCGAGGCGTAGGCGCTCGGCATCGATGGCGCCATAAAGTTGGGGTCGCAGGTGTCGAACGACTCGCCGCAGACGATGGCCGCGCCCATGAAGTCGGCGATGCCTTCATCCAGCGAGGTGATGACGTTGGCCGCCTCATTCGAGGTGAACGTCGGATCGCTCAGCGGGCAGAAGGTGTCGGCGTCGCAGACGTAGTAGTTGAAGACCGAGTGAGTGAACTCGTGCCCCATGATGCCCAGATTGATGGCCAGCGGGAGCGTCTGGAACTCGTCGAAGGGCAAGACCGCGAAGCCATTCAAGGCCGCGGAGAAGAAGGCGTTGTCCTTCGCCTCCTCGCCAAACATGGTCACAGAGGGGAAGTAGTAGAGGGTCTTTTGGCCGTAATCGATGAGGTTGAGGCCGAGTCCCTCGAAGAAGAGCGCCGAACGTTCGAGGTTGTAATAGGCCGTCACCATATTGAGCGAGTGGAAGTCCGTGGGGACGAGTACGCCATCGACATCAATGAAGTCGGCCTTGACGCCGCTCCCTGCGTTACCGACGAGGCCGTCGATCGTCGCTGCGTCAAAGTCGAGTTCCGCACCGCCGATGACTTCGGCAACAGACCCCTTGAGTGCGACGATGTCGTCGATTGTGTGAAGTTGGACGACATGTCGGTCGTAGCGCTCCAACTCGGGTTGATAGGCCAAGACGACGACGCTGGTCGCTTCGTCGGTGGTCGGTGCGCACGCGGCAAGCGCGCAACACACGGCTGTCAGAAGGGCAGGGGCTGGTCGAGACATGGCGCGGCCCTCTAGCAGCATTGAACTTGGCGAGGCAATGCGCTTGCGGACGACCAGGGGCGCCTCAGGTCAGCAGCGCGCGCAGACCCGGAATCCAGCCTTTCAGGGCGGCGCCTTGCGCCAGCGAGACGATGCCAAAGGCGATGAAAATCAGGCCTGCGATACTTTTGATCAGGCGGAGTGGCACGCGTTTGAGGACGAGAACGCCGACCACCATACCAAGGAGCGAGACGAGCCAGAGCGCAAGCGTCGAGGCTGCGAAGACAGAGATGCCTTCCGCGTGCCGGGCCGCCAGTGTCGCCGTCATCAGCTGCGTCTTGTCGCCCATCTCAGCCAAGAAGATCAGAAGGAACGAGGTGAGGAAGGGGCCGCGCGCGGTGCTCTCATCCAGCTTGGCATCGGCCTCTTCGCCCCGATCGCGCAGGGTTGTTACGCCAAAGAAGACAAAGAGGACGCCGGCGCCCAGACGCACCCAACTCACGTCAATCCAGTTGAACAGGATTTGTCCGATCGACACGGCCAGCAGATTGATGAGCGCGAAGGCGAACGCGATGCCGGCAAAGGCGCGCTTCCAGTCGAAGCGAGTGGCCAGAAGCATTGAGACGAGCTGCGTTTTGTCGCCCATCTCGGCAATGAAAATGAGGCCGAAGACCGTGAGAAAGACAGACAGGCTCAAGGGTGCTTCTCAATGATTGAAGTCAGGCGCCCGGGGGATCGGATGCCGCAGAAGTGTTTAGCGTCGGCGTCATGGTGGCAGTGTCGGCCGCTGAGGCAACGTCGCCCTTTGAGTCTTCATCGGCGTCGGCCACCGTTTCGGCGCGGCTGATTTCGACTTTGCTCACGTGCCGTTCATCGGCGGAGCGAACGACGAATTCGAGTCCCTGCCAGCTGAGGCGGGCACCATTCGATGGGACTTTTCCGCACAGCGCGGTGACAAAGCCACCGATTGTCTCGTAGTCGCCGTCTTCAGGGAATTCGACTCCGAGCGCGTCCTCGACTTCGCGAAGCGGCGTGGAACCTTCCGCAGCGAAATGACCGTCCGGCAGCGGCTGAATGAGCTTTTCCTCCGCGTCCAGCTCGTCCTGGATCTCGCCGACGATTTCCTCGACCACGTCCTCCAACGTCACAAGACCGCTCGTTCCGCCGAATTCGTCCACGACGATCGACAGGTGCATTTTGCGCTTCTGGAACTCGCGCAGAAGGCGGCTGATTTTCATCAGCTCGGGCACGAAGAACGCGGGACGGACATATTTGGATAGCTGGAAGGTCTCGCGGTCGATGCCCTGGTGCAGGTCGCAGGCGATGTCCTTGATGTAGAGAACGCCGACGATGTTATCGATGCTCTCCTCGTAGATAGGGATGCGGCTGTGCTCGTTCTCCTCGATGAGCGTCATCACCTCGTCGAAGCGAGCGCCCTTTTCGAGACCGACCATCTGGGTGCGCGGCACCATGATCTCTTTGACCACGATGTCGGAGAATTCGAGCACCGAGGTGAGCAGCTGCTGCTTGACATCGTCGAGCACGCCTTCTCGGCCGCCCAGCTCGATGAGGTATTCGATCTCATCGCCCGTGACCTTGGGCTGCTCCTCCTGCTTCTTGCCGCCATTAAGGAGCCAGCTCAGGCCATTGCTCAGCGCCATCAGGCAGCGCGTCACCGGATAAAAAATCCAAGCGAGGCCGACGATGATGGGGATGGCCGCCTTGGAGAATGCGACGGAGTGGCGACGCGCCAGTGTCTTGGGCGTGATCTCGCAAAAGGTCAGGACGACGAAGGTCGTCGCGCCTGTCGAAAATGCCAGCGCGCCGGGCACCTCGGGCGCAAGCTTCAGCGTGATCGACGTGACCAGGGCGCTTAGGCCGATGTTGGCCAGGTTGTTGCCGAACAGGAGTGTCGAGATGATGCGCTCCGGCGATTCAAGCCAGTGGCGCAGGGGATTCTTCGGATTTTTGCTTTCTTCAATGAGCTGCTGCGTCCGTGCCTCGCTCAGCGAGGTGAGCGCTGTCTCCGCGCCTGAAAAGAAGAAGGAAAGAAGCAGCCCCACAAAGACGGCCAGGATTTCCCATAAAGGAATGTCGTCCACGATGTTCTCGAAGCTCCTCGTCAATCCGTCGGGCCGGCGTCTCCAAGTCGATATCGCGCGCGATGATTCCGCGAGCAGGCGATGGCAGGGGCCACGACGGGCAACAAGCCCTCTCCTCAGATGTTGAGGAGAGGCTTTTTGTTCAACGGCACTTGAAGGGGGGGCAATTCCGCAGCGTGCCTGGGCGCGGAAGCCGCAGGGGATGAATCAGCGAGGGCACTGCTCAATTTGCGCAAAGAAATAGGCAACTTCTCGTGCCGCGCTCGTCGGGCTGTCTGAACCGTGGACCGCGTTGCACTGCACGCTTTCGGCGAACTGCTTTCGGAGCGTTCCCTCTGCGGCGTTTTGTGGGTTGGTAGCGCCCATGACAGCGCGGTTGCGGGCGATGGCGTCGTCACCTTCGAGGACCATCAGCACCACCGGGCCGCTCGTCATGAAATCGACGAGAGCGGAAAAGAAGGGCCGTTCGCGATGCTCGGCGTAGAAGCCCTCAGCCTCCTGACGGCTTAGGTGCTTCATCTTCATGGCGATGGGGGTGAGTTTCTCGGCCTCGAAACGGGCGACGATTTGGCCGACGAGGTGTTTGCGCACAGCGTCTGGCTTGATGATGGAGAGAGTTCTTTCGGTGGCCATGTGAGGCGTCCTTTCTGTTTGTCGAGCGCAGGGGGGGACGAAAAGGCCGCGCAACCTAGTCGAGCCACGAGACTGTTTCCAGCGCCAGTGCGGCCCTTTTTCCGCGCCGCGCCAGCGTGCCCATGCGACAC
Organism: Myxococcaceae bacterium; assembly: GCA_017500825.1. GTDB lineage: Bacteria > Myxococcota > Myxococcia > Myxococcales > UBA5297 > UBA1203. The sequence goes on from JAFVYB010000103.1 coordinate 20,705, forward strand.
AGGAACGCCTCCTTCACCGCTCATCTGGGAAGACTTCTGAAGCGGCCACGCGAGGCTTAGATTTTTGGCGATAACGCTGGTGAAGGCGTCACGTCAGGCCTCTTCGCTCTGTGTCGGTGACGCGGCGTCGCGACATAAAAAAAGCGGGCGTGCGCTTGGAGGATCGCGTAAACGGCCGCGCTTTTTTTGAGCGCCTTGCTGGATCGGGTGTGCTGCGGTGGTGGCGGTGTCCGGCGGGCGCGTTTTCAGTTTTCTAGGCCGAATGCGTGGCGAGGGCAGGCAGCCGGGCGCCCCGCCACATCTCTGGAGGCAGCGCGTGAGTCGCAAGGGAGAACAAAACTCATCTCTGTCCTGCTCATTTTGCGGGAAGGGACAGCGCGAGGTCCGCAAGCTCATCGCCGGACCGACCGTCTACATCTGCGACGAGTGCATCAAGCTGTGCACCGACATCCTCACCGAAGAGGTTGAGCGGGAGGAGCCAGCGCCGCCTCCCAACTTGCCGACGCCAGCCGAGATCAAGACCTTCCTCGATGGCTATGTGGTGGGGCAGGACCGCGCCAAGAAGGTGCTCTCGGTGGCCGTCTACAACCACTACAAGCGCATCTACCAAAAGCGCTCCCGCGACCGTCAGAAGGTGCGTCCCGGGGCGCCGTCCGCTCCGCCGAGTGGCCGCCCAGAAGAGGTCGAGCTGCAGAAGTCGAACGTGCTCCTCATCGGGCCGACGGGTTCGGGAAAAACACTGCTCGCCCAGTCGCTCGCGCGCTTTCTCAATGTGCCGTTCGCCATCGCCGACGCCACCAGCCTGACCGAGGCCGGCTATGTGGGCGAGGACGTCGAGAACATCGTCCAGAACCTCCTGCACAACGCCGACTACGACGTGGAGAAGTGCAGCCGCGGCATCATCTACATCGATGAGATCGACAAGATCTCGCGCAAGGGCGATTCGCCTTCGTCAACGCGCGATGTCGGCGGCGAGGGGGTCCAGCAGGCGCTCCTCAAGATCGTCGAGGGCACGCGCGCCAACGTCTCTCCGCGCGGCGGCAAGAAATACAACCAGCAGGAGTTCATCCAGGTCGACACCTCGGACATCCTCTTCATCTGTGGCGGCGCCTTTCACGGTATCGAGTCGAGCATCCGTCGCCGCGTGGGCGTCAAGGGCCTGGGTTTCGGTGCCAAGATCGAGCGCCGAGACGAGCGGTCGGTAGGCGAACTGCTCACCCACGTCGAACCGCAAGATGTGGTCAAGTTCGGCATGATTCCGGAGTTCGTCGGGCGCCTGCCAGTGCTGGCCACCCTGACCGATCTCAACGAGGCCGACCTCGTCCGCATCCTCACCGAGCCCAAGAACGCGCTCGTCTAGCAGTATCAGAAGATGTTCGAGATGGAGAAAGTGAAGCTCAGCTTCACCAAGGACGCTCTCAAGGCCATCGCCCGCGAAGCCATGCGCCGCAACGGTGGCGCGCGCGGTCTGCGCTCGATCATGGAGTCGGCCATGCTCGACATCATGTACGACGTTCCCTACCGAGAGGGGATCAAGGAGTGCAAAATCACCGAGGGCGTCATTCTCAGGCACGAGAGGCCCAATCTCGTCTTTGAGAAGGAAAAGAAGTCGGCCTGAGGCGCATCGCTGGATCGAAAAATGAGGCGGGAGTTCGGTTGTCCGCGTGCCGCAAGGCGTCGGTCGCCGCGCTCCCGTTTTCGCGTCTGCCCTCTGATGCCCCCGGCGATTCGCAGCGCCTCCGCTCGCCCGCGCATCCTCAGAGAATCCATCGTCCTGCGGGGTTGAGTCGATGTTTGTCCGAATTCGCCCCTTCCCCGCATTCTTCACCCGCAGTCACTGGAGACGCCGCCATGCGCGCAAAGATCCTCGCTCTTTTTTTCTGCTCATTCTTTGGCCTGACGGCGCTGGCCTGCGGTTCGAACGGTGGTGACGCCAATGACGAGGGCGACGCTGGTTATGAACAGGATGCAACGACTCCCGATGCGGGGACCGATCCAGAGCCAGAGGATAAGCCGGACGCCGGGGACGACCCTGTGCCGCCAGCGCCGAACGAGCTGGCTCATCTGTCCGCCTGCTATGTCCCTGCGGAGTGGGGCAGCGACGCCTTTGACGAGGGCAGCGACTACGCGGTCGAGGCTGGGGTGGAGGGTGGCGAGGCGAGTTACGCGTTTTTGGCGGCGGACTCGTTCGAGAACGACAGCTACCGCCAGGAACTGTGGATCGAGCTCTATCCCTCGTCGGCCACTGCAGCGCTGACGGGCTCCTTTGACCTGGCGGACGAGGACTTCACCTACGCGACGTGCGAGCGCTGTGTCCTGATCGCCGCCGGTGTCTCCGCGAGCGAGATGAAATACTTCCTCGCCGAGTCCGGCACGCTCGAACTGACCGAGGTCACGTCCTCGAAAATCAGTGGCGCGCTCATCGATGTCACGCTCGTCGAAGTGACGATTGCCGATGAGGCGACTCTGGCGACCGAGCGCGTTGAGGACGGTTGCGTGACGCACATCGCCCGTTTCGACTTTGGCCACGCGCCGCCGGAATTGCCCGATCACGTCGCCGCCTGCTTTGTGCCCGAGAGCATCGACTCGCAGGCATTCGACGACTTCATCTACGAGCTGATCGCTGATGAGTCGCGCGAGGAGTTTTTCTATCTGGCGATGGATGTCCCGACGCCTGGCTCCGGCATGCCCAGCATGACGCTCTACGTGGAGGTGTGGCAGGCCGGCCTTGGCACCTTCGACCTGGCGACCTCGAACAACCACAACGTGCTCATCGAGACGGTCATGCCGGACGGACGCGGGAAGGGCTACGTGGCCACCTCCGGCGAGCTGGTGCTCACCGCGCTGAGTGAGACCCTGATGGAGGGCGAGCTGCGCAACGTCGGATTTTCCGCTGCCGAGATCACCGAAGACAGCTTCTCGCTCATCGATGGCGACGCCTGTGTCACCCAGCTGCCGTCGCTCTTTTTCTCAAGCGCCGACGCCACTGATTTGGGCGAATAGCTCTGTCGCGGACGCGCGTGATTCCCATGGATTCGAGAGGGGCGCTGCTCTAAGAGGCCGCCCCTTTTTTCCGGGGCCGAAGAAGCCCCGACTCGCCGGAGTTGCCGACAATTGAAGTTCGAAGATGAGGCGCTGCCCGCAGACGCGCGCGCGGTGCTGGAAGAAGAAGAGGCCCTTTTCGAGCGCGTCCTCAATGCGCTCAACCGCAAGAAAGCCCGTCAGGGGCGCGATCCCGCGGAGCTCACCGCACGACTTGTCGAGCTGCGCGATTTGGCCGCGAGCGCGGCGTCGTTCGACCTGCCGACCATCTTTCAGGAGATGAACATGATCCGGGCGCTTTTGGAGCGTTCGGACGAGGCGCCGCTGCCCGACAAGAGCACGCCCTACTTCGCCCACCTGCGGCTCGAAGAGAACGGCAAGCTCACCGACTACTGTCTGGGGCGCGCCAGCTTCTTCGAGACCTCTTCGGGCGTTCGCATCGTCGATTGGCGTTACGCGCCGATCGCTCGCATTTTTTACCGCTACCGAGAGGGCGACCTCTTCGAGGAGCAACTGCCCGGGCGCTTTGCCGAGGGTGTGGTGGCGGCGCGGCGTATCGTCGTCATTCACAAGGGTGAGCTCACGCGCGTGGTGACGCCGGCGTTCACGCTCATCAAACAGCGCGACGGCCAGTGGGTGAGTCAGCGCGGCGCAGTGGGGGCGGCGCTCGGCGGAGGCGCGGGAACTGCCACGCGAGCCGGCAGCCTGGGCGTTGGCGACTTGGCGACGGATCGTTCGCGTCAGGCGGATGTCTCGGCGCTCCTCGATCGCGAGCAGTTCGAAGCACTCTCCTCCAGTGCCGACAAGCCCCTGCTCGTCCTCGGCAGCGCCGGCAGCGGCAAGACCACGGTCGCCCTGCACCGACTCGCCTCGCTCAACTTCGAGGCACCCCAGCGCTTCCAGCCGCACCGGATGCAGGTCGTCGTTCCCGAGCCAGGCCTGGCCAAGCTCTCGCACCGCCTCCTCGAACCGCTCCAGCTGGGCAGTGTTCAGGTTCAGACGCTCGACGGCTGGTCCAAGCTGAGCTTCCAGAAGGCGTTCGGCATCCCGCCGCCCAAGCTCTGCGAAGAGGCGCCGCCGCTCGTCACCAGCCTCAAGCGCCATCCGGCCTTTTATTTCGAGCTGCGCGAACGCCTGCGCGAGGAGGGACCGCGGCAGTTTGCCGGGCTGCGGCGTGAGCTCGTCGAATTCCTCACCGATCGCGATTTCCTTCAGGCGGTCGTGGCGCGCGCCCAGGGCGGCCTGCCGACCACTGCCATCGCTTCGACAATGCAGCACACCATGCGCCAGGTGGCGACGTTGACCGAGGTCGGCCTGGCCGGTGACGAGGCGGAGGTGCAGACGCTCGACGGTCGCGGGCTCGCCGACGACACGCCAGCGGCGTTGGCTGGTTCGGTCGATGTCGAGGATCTGCCTATCTTCTTGATGATGCGCGCGCTGCGAGCCGGCCTTCCGGGAGAAAAGCTCGCGCACCTCGTCGTCGACGAAGCCGAGGACATCTCGCTCGCGGAACTCTTCGTCATGGGTGAGACGCTCAGCGGCCGCAGCGTGACGCTCGCCGGCGATGACGCGCAGCAGACGTTTTCCAGTTTTGCCGGTTGGGACGACGCCCTGGAGGCGCTCGGTGCCCGTGGCGCGGCGCGTTGTCGTCTGCAGGTTTCCTATCGTTGCCCCAAGCCGATTGCCGAGCTGGCGCGCGCCGTCCTCGGACCTCTCGCGCCCGAGGAGGTGACTCAGGCTGGTCGCGATGGCTTGCCCGTGGGCCGATTCGACTTCCCGGACGAGGCGCAGGCCAACCTCTTCCTTATCGAAGCGCTGCGCGAGCTTGCCGAGCGCGAACCGCAGGCCTCGATTGGCGTCATTCTCCGCACGCCCGAGGCAGCCAAAGCTTTCCATGCACTCTGCGAAGAAGTGCCCCGAGCTCGCCTCGTCAACAATGGCGACTTCAGCTTTGCCGCCGGTGTGGACGTGACAGACGTGGGCGCGGTCAAGGGGCTTGAGTTTGACTACGTGGTCGTCCCGGACGCTTCTGCCGCCTGCTACCCCAAGACCGATGAGGCGCGCCGCCTGCTGCACGTCGCTGTCTCGCGCGCTTCGCACCAGCTTTGGGTTGCCTCTGCGGGGGTGCCATCGCCTCTGTTGCCCGCCTAAATCGCACGCCGCGTGTTTGTCGAAAGCGCCCCTCTCAGCCTCGGCTGTTGAGGGGCTTTTTTTGTGTCGTCTTGGAGGCAATTGGAGGCATTGCCGCGCCATGCCTGTGCGACAAACCCACAAATTCCGATGATTTGTCCCGCTTCCGGAAGAGTAAGTCGGACTTTATTTTCATCGTTTGGAGAAAGGCGCTAACGGCGCCCAGTGGGTAACCTTTATGCGGCCCGTGTTGCGGAAAAGTCGTGAACGCGCGGTTCATACGTCGATCTTTGTCACGCATTGAAACCGGAAGGTGTCTCGTGGGTATTCGTTCGCGTCATCGGGAATCTTTGTTCGCAAGCAGTCTGGGATCCTCAACAGCGCTATCCGAATCTGTGGCTCATGAAAAATCTCCTGTAAAAACAAGAGGTTAGCTTTTGTTTTGGCGGTTCTGTGGGGATTTTGGATGTGGCGCGGTTGAGTAGAAAATCGTCGAGTGGGGGTTTCAAAAAAGTGAAAAAAAGCGCTTTTTTTCGATTGCAGGCTGCAATGTGGATGCCTAAAAGGCGCGCCGAATCAATGAATCAGTGAAGTCATTGATTCGGATTTCCAGGGTTTTCACCCCCCAACACTCAGTGAGGAATTCAAAATGGCTAAGATGGATTTGAGTGCAGTGCTCCGTGTAATCGTTGCTGAAGAAGTTAAAGCTCAGCTCGCGCCCTATGCTGACGTTCTCGGTGACCTGCAGAAGCTCGTTGGAACGGACGTTCCCCGCCGTGGTCCGGGTCGTCCCACCGCCCGCGTTGAGAAGCCGCGCCGCGCCCCCCGCGCCGACAAGAACATTGTCAGCGATGCCGCCAAAGAGGCCGTTGCCCGCTATCAGGACGGCCAGCTCGTTCGCTACAAGCAGGGCCGTGGCGAGTTCGAGGCCATGATCGTTGGCATCGATGCCGAGATGGGTCTGCTCAAGCTGGAGCGCACCTCTGATAAGAAGCAGGTCGCTCGCCCCGCCGACAAGGTCTACCCTGTCATGGGCTGAGACTCGCGCTTGGACACGCCTGCCGTGTCATGAAGAGCCGAGGACGCCGAGAGCGTTCTCGGCTTTTTCTTTTGGAGGAGGAGTGAGGAGAATTTGACCTGCGGCGCGTCCTGCCTCAAAAGGCGCCGTTTTTTCGAATCCCCTGAACCGAAGGATGGAAACGATGCGCCTGATCTCGATGCACCTGGTCTCAGCTTTGTCGGTGTTGCTCGTGCTCGGAGTTCCGATGGACGCCGGCGCGGCGCGACCTGCCCCGAAAGCCAAGAAAACCGCGAAAACGGCGGGTTCCCTCAGCAGCAAGCGCGCGTCGCAGACCCCGGACAAGGGGCTCGCGGGCGACATCACGCGACGCAAGGCCGAGAAGGCCAAGGACATCCCCGCGCTGCGCTACGACGACTACTCCCTGGGCGTCGAACTTCAGGTCGCCTCCAAGCGTCAGGAGCAGATTGAGTCGCTGAAGAAGATTATCGAGCTGGGCCCGAGTCCGACCGAGGCGCCCGAGCTCACCTTCCGACTCGCCGAGCTTTATTGGGAAGAGTCGAAGTATCACTTCTTCGAGTCCAACCGGAAAGACGACGACATCTTTCGCGCCCGCGCAGATAAAAATAAGGCGGCATTATCGCGCGCGCAGGCCGAAAAGAAACAGAGCCTGGGGCGGGTCAAGCACTTCCAGAAGCTCGCCATTGATCAATACGGGGCGATTATTCGGAAGTATCCCAAATATGGTCGCATGGATGAGGTGCTCTTTTATCTGGCCAAGACCATGTGGGACGCCGGTCAGGAAAAGAACGCGATTACTGTCTATCGAAAGCTGATCAAGGACCACAAAGAATCAAAGTTTCTCCCCGATACCCACGTCGCGATCGGTCAATTCTATTTCAACAATGCGCCGGGCAATCCGAGCTATCTGCCCAAAGCCTTGCTCTCGTTCCAGGAAGCGGCGCGATTTACTGAGAGCCAAGTCTATGGTTACGCCCTCTATTTGCAGGGGTGGTGCCACTTTAATATGGCCGACTATGCCGCTGCTGCCGATATGTTCAAATCCGTCGTTTATTTGGGCGAATTGCAGGGGGGTAAGGTCGACTCCCGGACGAGCTCGCTGGCGCGCGAGGCGCGGAATGATTACGTGCGCGCCTATAGCAATTTTGGCGACGCCTTTACAGCTAAGCCTGAGTTCCAGAAGGTCGGTGGCGCCGATCATTGGTGGAATATGCTCAAGGCTTTGGCGAATATCTATTACGACAATGGCAAGGATAAAGAGGCGACTATTGTCTACAAGATGATGCTCCAGGAGCGCCCGCTTTCTCCTGAGGCGCCCTTTTTTCAAGGCCGTATTGTCGACTGCATTATGCGCGTCGGCGACAAGCGCAAGACAAGCGAGCAGGTTCGCGAACTTGTGCGCGTCACTCAGGAGGTCGAGCGCGCTGGCGTCATCGTCACCGACGACGACAAGAAGGAATTCGAGAAGGCGATGGATCTCGCCGAGCGCACGCTTTCGAACTTGGCGGTCAACTGGCACAATGAGGCCAAAAAAACGCGCGATGAAAATACCTTCCTGCTCGCGGCGGATGTCTATCAGGACTATTTGGAGATATTTCCAAATTCCAAGAAGACATACGATATGCGATTTTATTACGCGGAACTCCTTAATGACCATTTGAGTAAATTTGATCGGGCAGCTGAGGAGTATACGAAAGTCGCCTTGATGGATATTGCCAAAATTGATCCGCCTGCGGATGAAAATGGCAATAAGCCTGAACCTCAAAAGCCTGGCCGTTGGCTTGAAAACGCCACGTATAACGCGATTCTTGCCTATGACGTGGTTGCCACGCGCTTTGAAAAGACGGAGAAGCTGCCGGAAAATGCAGGAAAGAAGGAAATTCCTATTCCGACCATTAAGAAGCAGCTTTTGCAGGCATGCCTCTACTACATCAAATATGTTCCCGAAGGGAATCAGCGCACTGAAGTGATGTATAAGGCTGCCTATATTTTCTATCGTTATAATTATTTTGAGAATGCGACACAGATTTTTGGCGCCATCGCTTTTGAATATCCTGAATCAAACTTGGCGGAGATTTCGGCGAACCTGGTGCTCGACGCGTTCAATATCCAGGAAGACTGGGCCAAGATGAACGAATGGGCTCGCAAATTTTATAATGAACCGCGCTTGGCCAAGGGTAAATTCAAGGGCGAGCTCGGCAAGCTGATTGAAATGAGTTCGTTCAAGCTCATCACTCAGCTCGAAGAGAAAAAGGACTTTGTCGGCGCGGCGAATACTTACCTGACCTTTGTGGGAGAGTTCCCCAAGAGTGAATTGGCTGATCAGGCGCTGTTTAACGCCTCGGTCGACTTCTTTAAGGGCAAGCAGATTGATAAATCACTGGAGGTCTGCGCGCGTCTCATTGAGAATTATCCGAAATCTCGTTTCCTGCCGCAATGCCTCTATGTGAACGGTGAAACCTATGAAATGATCGGTGATTTCGAGCTTTCGGCGCAAAGTTACGAGGCCTATGCTGCCGCCTATGCAAAGCAGCGCGGTGACAAAGGGTCTTCCTCTTCCGCGAAGAAAAAGGGGCAAAAAGATAAATCGACCGAATCCGGTAAGGCTGCGGCCAATGATGCCTCGGGTTATACCTCGGACAAAGCGCAAATTGCCCTGTTTAACGCTGGCGTTTTCCGCGAGGGCTTGGGACATTATCGAGAGGCGCTCAAGAATAGAACACTTTATTTGTCCCTTTGGCCGGACAGCAAGGATGCTGAGGCATTGTTCCTGTCGATTTCGGATCTGCTCGAAAAGAGCGGTCAGATGACGAAGTCTCTGGAACATATTGAGGAATACGAGCGTCGTTATAAGCGCGATCCCGATAGAGTGCTTCAGGGTGAACTCAAAATCCTCAAAGCCTTTGAAAAAATGGGCCGCGACAAAGATGTTCGCCGGATGCTGCAGCGCATCCATAAATACAATGATGACGTGACCTCGGCGCAGCGTGAAAAGTTTGGTCCACAGGCCAAAGAGGCTGTCGCGCGGGCTGCTTATTTCGCAGTCGAGCCAGAGTTTGAGGCCTATACGCGTATTTCCTTCCCTAATGACGACAAGAAGCTCAAAAGCGTCATGGAGGCAAAGCAGCGCGCATTGGTGAGCGCGGAGAAACGCTATTCCGCGGTTATTAAGATGAAGGTCGCTGGTCCCGCCATTTGTTCGCTCTATAAGATTGGGTTACTTTATAAGAATTTTGCAGATCAGCTCGGGAACGCGCCTGTTCCCAATATGCCGTTCCCCAAACAACTCAATCCGATCAAGCATTTGATGAATCGGCCTTGGGAGAAGTGGCCCGCCGAATATAAGGAAGCCATTCCTCAGGCGGATTTTGAAAACCTGAAGACTCAGCTTGCCGAGGCGGAGGAACAATTTAAGCAGGCCTATCGCGATCAGCTCTTTGAATTTGCCATGCCGTTGGAGGAAAAGGCGGCGGAAGGCTTCCTGCTTGCCGTTCAGGAGTCGCGCAATATGTCGATGTATAATGATTGCGCGCGCGAGGCGTTGGCTTTGTTGGCGGATAAATACAAGCCGAGCGAATTCCCCCGTGTGACGGAGTATTTAGCGGAAGTTAAAGCCGGCGCCGGTGTTCAGGATGGTAATAATTTGCTGACCAAGGTCGCGGATCCGCTCGAAAACGCCGAGGCTTTGAGCGAGGGAATGCTGAAGGCAGTGGCGAATGCCGTTCCCGTGCAAACCAATGCGGCGCAGCAAGCCTCGCCGCAGCAGAATCGCGCGGAGGATACGGCTGCGGCTCAGTCGGCGAATGATCACGAAGGCGCGGATGAAGAACCGGAAGAGCCGAGTGGTCCTGATGAGGATGGCCTTTTCTGAGCGCTGAAAAGGGATTGAAACTTCACGAGAACATTGATCGGACGCGCGCTTCGTCAGGTCGGTTTGTTAGATCTGGCGCTGAGCCGTCAGAGCTCTTGAGACAGGATGTCTTCCATGAATCACATCTCACGTTCGAACTTCCCGCCGATTCTTTTGGGACTTGCCATGATTGCGGCAGCGACTGGCTGTGCGACAAGTTCCAAATCCAGCGTTCAAGGGGCGGAAAGCGGGGCCGCAGAGGCGCGCCCGACGGATGGGCAGCCACTTGGACGGGCCATGCGCTTGTTCGAAGACGCGCTCGCCGCCTTTGAAGAACAGAAATCTCTCAAGGTCTATGACTGGGGACTTTTGGAGAAGAAGTTTCAGGCCGCGCTTACTGCCGACGATCAATTTGCCGAGGCTCATTATAATTTGGGCGTCGTCTATGAGCGAATGCGCCGTCCCGAGGACGCCAAGCGCGCATATCAGCGTGCGCTTCAGATCAAACCTTATTTGAAGGAGGCAGCGGAGAATCTCGCCATTGTGCTTCAGGCTGAGGGGCGGACTGCGGACGCGCTGGCTTTGATTCAGGAAATCCTGCGCATGTATCCCGAAGACGGGGCGGCGCGGGCGCGTCTGGCTTCGCTCTATCAGGCGGTCGGTGATCATAAACAGGCCATGCATTACGCGCGCGAAGCGCTGATGCGCGATCCTAAGAATCTGACCGCCTATAAGGTCATGATGAATTGTTATCTCGATCGCGAGAATCTCGACATGGCGCGACTGGTGGCAATGCGTGCGACCAAGCTCAATGCCAGCGATCCCGAACTCTATTATACGATGGGATTAATTCAGGAGCGTCAGGACGATCAGGCGGGGGCTATTTATCAATACTTGCGCGCTCTTGAATTGCGCGATGATTTTTTGCGCGCGCGTGTTCGTATTGCTCAGATTGCCACGAAGCATGCCGACTGGAGCACTGCCGCGACGCATTATCAGAAAATTGTTCAATATGATTCTGGCAATCAGGAGGCTCGGCTGAATCTAGGCATTGCCTACAAGGGTCTTGGAGAAATCGATAAGGCCATGGCCGAATACGATGCCATTCTTCAGACGCCAACGCCGATTGCTTTGGCCTATTTCGCGATGGGTGTTCTTTTTCAGGCGCATAAGGATCTGCCGGACAAAGCGCTTGAGTATTACAAGCAGTTTGTCGCCAAGTCGCCGAGCACGGTTCCTGCGAATCACGCAGTTTTTGAGCGCATTCGCGAGTGTGAGCAGGCCATTCGCGAGGCAGCTGAGCTGAAGGCCGCAGAAGAACGTGCCGCGCGGGAGGCTGAAATTCAGCGCCAGCGCGAGGAAGAGCAACGTCGGATCGAAGAGGCGAACAAGCTCGCAGCCGAAAAGGCTCAGGAAGAGGCAGAGAAGGCGGAACGTCAGAAGGCAGCCCAGGAGTTGCTCGATGGCAAAACCGCTGAAGACGGCGAAGCGCCAGCGGATTCGGCAGAGGAAAGCGCGCCGACACCCGAGGGAGAAGCTCAGGGGGGCGGAGAGGAGGCGAGTGCGGCGGACGAGGCTTCTTCCCAGGAGACTGCTGCGGCCGAAGCTGCCCCCGATGAGCCAGCTGACGAGCCAGTCGCCGCCGATGAGCCCAGCGATGAGCCCGCCGAACTCTGAAACGTTTGTTCAGCTTCATGCGGCGCACGAAATAACCACCGTTGAACCTCGAAAATCGCGTCGTTCTGTGTTAGGGGCGGCGCTTTCGTGAAGTTCGAGGAGGAGGATTCCATGAAACGCGTCTTGATGTGTCTCGCAGTGATGACCCTGTTGCCGACCGGCGCCTTTGCCGCCGAGAAGAAGGCTCAGGCCGCACAGGAGATCTCCTTCGAGGAGGACACGATTACCGGCGATTTGACCAAGCCTGATGGCGAATACGTCGAAGCGCGCCGCAAGATCGAGCACACCAGCCTGATTCGCGTTCGGGAGGAGTTTAAGGACAACGTCCTGCAGTCGGCGAGCGAGCTCTGATTGTCCGCAGGTCGACGTCTATCTTCTCTTTACTTTTTTCGCTTTGCCGCGCGCCGCGCGAGTGAGGATCGACAATCGCTCCCCCGCGCAGCGCGTTCCTTATTTGGCGAGAACTCACCACCCCGGGGATGACCCATGGCCATACCTCTCAGACTGTTGATTTATAAAGGCGACGCCCTCGTCGAGACGCGCGAGTTCAATCGAGAGATGATCAAGATTGGACGAATGAGCAGCGCGCATCTCTATGTCGACGACGACAAGGTCTCGCGCATTCATGCCGTGCTCAATGTCGAGAGCGCCGAGCAGATTTCGATCGTCGACATGGGCAGCATTGAGGGCACCTTCCTCAACGGCAAGCGCGTCAACAAGGGACAGGTCAAGTTTGGCGACGAGATCCGCGTTGGCAACACGCGCATCGTGGTTGAAGACGGCTCTGTCGCGCAGACTGCCGCTGCACCTGCTCCTGTCGAGGCACAGAACGCCCTGCCGGAATCCGCGTTGGCCTCACAAGCTGGCCCGACGCCCGAGCAAGTGGTCGCCTCTCTCGGTGCGATGTTGCCTTCTGTGGAGCAGAGTCAGGTGGCGGCAGCTCAAGCGGCGATGCCTGTCGGTGGTATGCCTGAACAGATGTCCGGCATGCCGCAGATGCCGATGCCAGGGTTTGCTCCGCAGGGCTTTGCCGACATGTCGTTGGATGACGATTTTGGCACGCGCAAGCTCGAACGCTTCGCTCACAAAGAGTTCGGCACATATGTCCCTGTCCAGCCCAAGGTGAGACGCCTGAACAAACGACCAGATAGGTTGGCGCTTCAGGTTCGTTACTACTGGGGGGACACGCTCCTTCAGACGACCCAGATCACGGACAAGCACGGCGTCTTTGTCGGTCAGACGCGCCGTTGTCAGTTCAAGATGTCGGCAGAAGAGCTCGGCATGGCTGGGACTCAAAAGGCCGAGCATCAATTGGTGGGCACGGGCAACGGCAGCTTCGTCCTGAATCTCAATTCGAAGATGCGGGGCGTCCTGGACCGTGAGAACAGCGGTGGTCCGCAGGAGATCGCGCCGGGAAGTCAATGCGCGTTGAGCGAGAAGGATTTTGCCTGGGTGGACCTGGCGAACGGTGTCCGCGCTGAGTTTTCCTTCGAGCAGCAGCCGCGTCCGGCGGTCATTCCGATTTGGCAGAGCATCGACTACCGCTTCATCAATGTGTTGCTTCTGCTCGCGTTCCTCGTCGGCGCCTTCATGGTTTCGGCCTCGACTCACACCGAGGTGGACATCATCGCTGACGACATCGGCGAGAAGCAGCTCAAGATGGTCAAGGCCTTCATGGCTCAGGCCGAGAAGCCGAAGAAAAATCCCCTGCTCGACAAGCTCAACAAGAAGGAAGAACAGGCGCAGCCCGCTGAGCAGGCCGAACGTCACAAAAAAGACGAAGGCAAGATGGGCAAGAAAGAGGCGCCACAGAACAAGAACAAACGCAGCGCGCCCAAGGCGATCAGCATCAATGCCAAGGATCTCGTGAAGAACTCCGGCGGCTTGGTGAGCGTGCTCGGCGGTGGTGGAGGCGGTGGTCTGGCGACCATCTTTGGCCAGGGTGGCCTGGGTGGCGACATCAAGGGCGCCATCGGCAACATGCACGGGCCTCAGGTGGGTGACGCGGGCGGCTTTGGCGGCCTTGGTCTGCGTGGCACGGGGACGGGCGGTGGCGGCAGCGGCAACACCATCGGTATCGGCGGTATCGGCACCAAGGGCCGCGGTGGCGGTCTGGGCGGATTCGGCGCTGGCGTCGGTGGCTTGGGCGGCAAGAAGAAGGCGAACGTGGCCATTTCGGACGGCGAATCGACGATTCAGGGTTCGCTCGACAAGGAACTCATTCGCCAGGTCATCCAGCGCAACATGGGGCAGATTCGCTACTGCTACGAGAAGGAGCTCCAGAAGAAGCCCGACCTCGCCGGCAAGGTGGTGATTCGCTTTGAGATTGCGGCCAAGGGCAATGTTCCAAACGCCAAGCTCCACACCGGGTCGACCCTGCGCGACGCAGCGCTCAGCGAGTGCATCACGGTCCGTATCCGCAACTGGCGCTTCCCCGAGCCCAAGGGCGGCGGCAAGGTCATCGTGACGTATCCGTTCGTCTTCAAGTCAGCCGGTGACTGAGGGCACAGTGCCTCTCCCGCTGAGATTCTTCTCCGACAGGCAGCAGCCGCGCGCTGTTGCCTGTTTTTTTGTCGCCAGGAACAGGCTCGCCGCCGCTCTGTTGTGTCGTTCCGGCCTCGCTTTGTCCCGCGCATGCCCGCGATGGTGGCGTTCTCTTTGTCGCGCTGTCTCCCGCGTCAGCCTTGCCGCTGTTGATTTCGCGTCGCTGTCCCTCCGCCACTTCAGCTCGCGCGCGACCGCACATCGATTGGGCGCGTCTTTTTATCCGCTTCACGCGACGTGCCTTTGCGCCCCCTCGCTTCGCCAAGAAACATGACCACCGCCAAGCTCCCACTGCCCGCGCCCGCCGCCGCGACGAACTCAACTTCCGCAGCTCAACCCCGAGAAGGTCAGAACCAGCGCGCTCCCCTGACGCTCAAGGCGGCCTTCTTCATCCTCCTCGCCCTCAACCTGGCGCGCCTTGCCTTTGGCCTCTGCTTCGATCTGGCACCGCAGGAGGCCTACTACTTCCTCTACGCGCAGCACCCGGCGCTCTCGTATTTCGATCACCCACCGCTGATGGCCTGGAGCCTGTGGCTTTTCACCTCGATCTTTGGCGCGCATCCCTTTGTCCTGCGCCTGACCGCTTTCACGCTCACGCTCCTCACGCAGTTCGGCTTCTTTGGACTCGCCCGGCGGTTTTTGCCCTCCTCGCGCCAGGCCCACGCGCTGCTCCTCTTCGCGACGACGGCCATGATTTCGGTCGTGTCGTTGATCAGCCTGCCCGATGTCCCGCTCCTCCTCTTTTGGACGCTTTCGCTCCTCTGTCTGGAACGGGCGATTTTCGGCGGTCGCCAGGTGTTTTGGCTCCTCGCCGGCCTGTGCATGGGCCTGTGCTTCGACGGCAAATACACGGGCGTCTTTCTGCAAATTGGACTCGCGCTGTTTCTTGTCCTCTCGCGTCCGCACCGCCGCTGGCTCAAGACGCCCTGGCCCTACCTCTGCATCCTGCTGGCGCACGTGGCCATGCTGCCCGTCTACGTCTGGAACGCGCGGAACGGCTTTGCCTCGTTCCTCTTTCAGTCGGCCGACCGCGCCTCGACCTGGAGCGGCCTGCACCCGATCAACTTCCTCAAGCTGCTCGGCTCTCAGACAGCGCTCCTGTTGCCGCCCCTGCTCATCGGTGTGGTCACGGTCTTTTTCCGCTCGCTCAAGCGCCTGGTCACGACGCGCGCCCACAAGCCCTGTCAGCAGAAGCCGCTCTTTCTTCTCTGCTTCTTCGCGCCGCTCTTTCTCGGCTTCACGGCCCTCTCGTTCGTCACGCTGGTCAAGCCCAACTGGCTGATGCCGGCCTGGATCACGGGCATCCTCTTCGCCGCCCTCCTCCTGCCGCGCCGCCTGACCGCCTGGAACCTCGCCTTTGCCCTCGTGCTGCACATCGCCATCGCCGTCGAGGTCGCCCTCTATCCAGTGCCACTCAAGACGGACGACACGTGGTTTGGCTGGCGTTCGCTGGCGCAACAGGTGAGGCCGCTCAGCGAGGCGCATCCCGATCACTTCCTCTTCGCCGACGACGGCTACAAGACGAGCGCCGAACTCGGCTTCTACCTGGGGACCAAGACCTACAGCGGCAACATCCTCGGCAAGCGTGGGCTGCAGTTCGACTACCTGGGCGACGATCTCTTGGCGCTCAGGGGACGTGACGCGCTCTTTTTCGACTCGAAACCGAGTGATTTTTCGCCTGGCAAGGCCAAGGGGGCGCCGCCGCGCAAGCTGGTTCGCCACTTTGAGCGCGTCGAACAGCTCGATCCCATCCTCATCGAGAATCGCGGCCGCATCGCCCGCAAGTTCCTCGTCTATCGCTGCCAGGGTTACCTCGGCCCGCAGCCCATCGAGCCGAAGCGCGCGCGTGAGCCGCAAAAGTCCGCTGACGGCGCCATGTCGCAGCGCGAGGAAAAGATCGTTTTGCCCGACGGTCGCTCGGTGTCCGTCATTGTCCCCCAGGCATTGGACGACGCGCCCGCCACGCCCGCGCCACAGAGCGACGCGCCATCCCAGGCGCCACCCTCCAACACGCCCGCGCCCTGAGTCGCGCGTTTGCCCTTCACCCCTCTCGGAAGCGAGGCTCCGATGAACCGCAAGATCTGGCCCTACGTGCTCGCGGGAGTGCTCCTGATGGCGCTCCTCGTCTGGAATTACCGGCAGACGCAGCGTGATGTCGCGTCGCGTCCGACACGCGCGCAGATCAGCGAGGAGGTCGTCGAATTCGCTGACGACGAGTCGATCATCGCCCGGATCGACAAGGGCGACGCCGTCTATTTCAAAGACGGCAAGACGTTTTCGACGGGGTCGAACCTGAAGATCGACGAGGACGCCCTGCGCGACTGTTTTGCCCTGGCCCGCTGGGAGAATGTCGACCTGCCAGACGGCACGCTGACGATGCGCTTTCGCGTCAATTCCTCGCCGCTCAGCCCGCAAAAGTTCAGCGCGTTTGATTTCGACGACGCGCGTTCGACGGTCGAGGCCTCCGAAACCCTGAAGACCTGCGTCCGAAGCCGCGCCGAAGATTGGTCGATCGGCGGGGGAATCAGGCTGGGGCAGGAGGTGGAGCTCAAGGTCGCCTTCAAGAGCCTGCAGCGCGGTCGGAGCAAACACAGCCGAAAGGACGCTCCAGAGCCCTCTTTCGATCTGGAGCCGACGGTTTGGGATGAGGACGCCCAGGATCTGGGGTCAGACCCGTTCGCCATTCCCGAGGCTGGGAACGGCACAGAGAAGATCGATTGGCCGGCCACGCGTCAGGCGCAGGTCAAGCTCTTCTTGGAGCGACACCGCGAACAGGCCGACTACTGCCGCGCCAGGTCCGCGCAGCGCGGGATCGAGACGGAAGGCAAATTGTCGATCGCGTTCGACATCGGCATCGACGGCGCGTTGAGCAAGCCCAGGCTGACGGCGGGCGAGGGTGGGGCGCTGCCGAAGTTTTTCGAGGACTGCGAGCGCCGATACCTGTCGCGCTGGCGTTTTCCGGCGCTGGCCGAGGGCGCAACCGCGTCGTTCAAGGTCGCGCGCGAGATCACGCTGAGCGATTTGCCCAAGCCGCCCAAGAAGGCGCCTAAACCCAACGCCCTGCCGCCGTGGCACCCCATGAGCATCATGACGGCCCTCATGCCCTTCGGAGGAAGAGGGGAGCTGGCGGGTGACGAGGATGGTCTCGCGCTTGTCCTGGAGAAGCCGTGGCGCGTGTCGCTCACCCGGGCGCAGGTGGCGAAGGTGGTCCGCCAGCACATGGACGACTTCGAGTCGTGTCTCGACGACGCCACCCGCGAGAGCGCGACCGACAAGACTGAGTTCACGTTGCGGCTGACCCTGAAGGGCGACGGCTCGGTGAAGAGCGGGGGGTATTCCACCAGCATTCCCAATTCGAGGCTCTTCCTGAACTGCATGAACATCATGGTGACGAACTGGCGCTTTCCGGAGTTCACCGGCCTCGAAGAGGCGGCGCCCAAGTCCGGCAGCGTCCAACCCTTTGGTCACAGGGGATTTGCCCGCGCTCGGACGGACGAGGTCGAGGTCTCCATTCCCTTCTGGCTGAAGCCCGTCGCCAAACGCGCCAAGCCCAAAAACGGCCAGCCACCCCAGGTCCGCTTCATCCCGCGCGGCGATGAGATCGATTTTGACGTGGCCGGGATGCGCCAGAGCCTTGCCATGGCGTTCGCGGGCAAGCGGATAGCTTTGGCCAAGTGCCGTGGGCCGCGCATCACCTTCGTCAAGGGGCCGCACGAGCCGATCCCGCTGTTTTTTGAGATTTCACCGAATGGCCGGGTGCTGCCCGGGAGCATCGAGCTCGGCGGTGGCGTTCCCAAAGGCGAGGTGGTCGCCGAGTCTTCGCCCGACGTTCAGGCGCTGTGGTTTGGCCAGAGCGAAGCCGTGACAGCGGCCTTTGAGCTGTGTGTCAGGGAGACTGTCCGCGAGTGGACGTTTCAGGAGGGGCTCAGTCTGGGCGCGATCAGCGTGCGCATGCCTGTCGTCTTCGCCACCAAGGAAGAGCTTGCGGCCGAGTCGAAGCGCTACTTCGAGAAGCTGAAGCAGGAGGCCGAGCAGAAACAGGGAAAGGCCGCGTCGTTGCCCGCGCCAAAGCCTTTGTCGAAGTGACGCGTGGCCTCTGGAGACGCTGCCTCGCCCGCGATTTCATCCGCGGCGAACGACCCTTGAGCTCTGTTCGCGCGGCGCTATGAACCGCCGCCTTTTTTCGCCCGCGCCTGCAGGCCCGTCCCTCTGGCGCGGTGTTTTTTCCCGAGACGACAATCCCGAGACGACATGACCAAGCACCTCTTTCCCCTTGCCATGGCCCTCGCCGCCACGAGCTGCGTCTACCCCGCCGAGCGCGGCAAGATGCTCGAAGCGCGCGTCCACCAGCTTGAGAGTGACAAGGCCTCGCTGGAGGCTTCGCTGTTGGCGCAGCGAGAGACGATCGAAGCGCAGCTGCCCCTCGTCCAGGAGGCGCTGAACAAGCTGGAGGCGGCCTCGCGGCGGACCAATGCCGACACAGGCGTCCAGGTCGAGGAGCTCCAGGGCATCATCGCCTCGTTGCGCGGCCAACTGGAGGAGCAGACCTTCCGCATGGCGCAGCTCGAAGACGCTCTGAACGCTCTGAAGACCGCGCCTCCACCTCCCCCCGCGCCGCATCCTCTCGCGCCTGAGTCTGTTCCCGCTGTCGCCGATGTCGCGAACGCCTCGCCCGGGCAGCCTGCCGCGCCCGCGCCGAGTGAGTCTGTCCCCCCTGCCGCGCCCGCCGCGCCGACACCCCCGCCCGCGCCCGTTGTCCAGGCCAAGGCCACGCCCCCCAAACCCGCGCCTGCCGCTTCCCCCGCGCCCAAGCCGCCTGCCGAAAAGCCCATCGACAAATCGAATCGCCAGGCCTTTGCCGACGCGGTTGTCCGGAAGCTCAAGGCCGACCCTGCCGCTGGCCGCAAACTGGCCGACGAATTTCTCGGCAAGTGGCCCAAGCACGCGCTCGCGGCGCAGATTCACTACGAGGTGGGCATGAGCCATCTGGGCGAGAAGAGCTACCGGGCCGCGCTCTCAGAGTTTGGCGTCTTCATCCAGCCGGACATGCCCAAGGCCTTCACCAGCAGCCAGTGGGCCCCCGAGGCGCTCCTGCGATCCGCCGACTGCTTCGCCGCGCTGCGCATGACGCGAGAGGCGGGCATGGCCCTGGAAGAGGTGATCAACGCCTATCCCAAGAGCCGCGCCGCCAAAGAGGCGCGCGAACGCCTGGACGCGCAGAAGAAGGGCAAGGCGAAGTCGAAGAAGAAGTGATTCCCGAGCGCCAGATGCCGACGCCGCGCCAGCTCCATTCAGAAGGGGAGGCGTGGTTCAGTCCTGACACAGGCGCGCCGCCACGAGGGCCAACCCCGCATGAGCGAAGAGACCCAAGACCCCCAGAAGAACGCCGGGAACGCGACGACACGTCCGTCCGAGACACCTGCGCAGCCCACCACCTCACTGCCGCCAGAGCTCGCGCCGCCCGATGACTTTTTCGTCAGCCTCCCACCGCAGGAATCGCCTGCGTCCCCATCAGCGCCTGTGCCCACCTCGGCGCCTGTGCCCGGCGAATCGCCCGCGTCCTCCCCTGTGACCGGACAGCCCGCGCCGAACGCCCCGTCGCCCGCTTCGCCGGACCCCACCGGGGAACCAGCCGCGCCTGAGCCTGTCGCCGAGAACGCCGCCGCGCCCGAGACGCCATCAGATCCGGATGCCCCCGCGACCCGTCTCGTCCTCCACGAGGAGCGCCCCCAAAAGCGCGGTGTCCTGCGCAAGATCCTCCTGGCCGCCGCGGTTTTCTGCGCCCTGTGCGTCGTCGTCGGCTGCCTCGCCGTTGTCTGGGCCTACAAGACGTATTCGCCCGGCCTGCCCGAACTGCCCACGGTCGAGGACTACCGCCCGCCCATCCTCTCGGAACTGTGGAGCGCCGATGGCGCGCTGTGTGGCGAGTTTTACGACGAGCGCCGCCGCGTCGTGCCCTACGAGCGCATCCCCAAGAAGCTGATCCAGGCCTTCATCGCCGCAGAAGACGCGCGCTTCTTCGACCACCCGGGCTTCGACCTGCAGGGCATGGCCCGCGCCGCCTACAAGACCTACATCGTCCGCGAGCGCATCCAGGGTGGCTCGACGCTGACGCAGCAGGCGGCCAAGGCGGTCCTCGTCTCGGTTGAGCTCGGCAAGATCAGCGACGCCGACGTGCGCGCCGAGGTCGAAAAGATGCTCGGCAAGGAGGGCATGGCCGATCAGGACGCCGTTCGCGCCGCCGCGCTCAAGGCCCACGCCAAGCTGCGCACCGAAGCCCACGCCCGGGCGACCGAGAAGACGATCCGCCGCAAGATCCGCGAGCTCATCCTCGCCCTGCGCCTGGAGAAGGCGCTCACCAAGGAACAGATTCTCTATCTGTATCTGAACAACATCTACCTGGGGCACCACGCTTACGGCGTGCAGGCGGCGGCCGAGAATTACTTCCGCAAGGATGTCGAGGACCTGACGCTGGCCGAGAGCGCGCTGTTGGCCGTTCTGCCCAAGGCGCCGAGCGCCAACTCGCCCTTCCGCAATCCCAAGCGTGCCCGCGAGCGCCGCACCTACGTCCTCGGCCGCATGCTGGAGGAGGGGATGATCACCCAGGAGGAGCGCGATCGCGCCGAGGCAGAGGAAATCCGCGTCTACCCAGTCGAGGACATCTTCCGCCTCAAGTCGCCCTTCTTCTCCGAGCAGATCCGCCGCGACATCGTGAACCGCTACGGCAACGAGCGCATGCTCAAGGACGGCCTCAAGATCACGATGGCGATGAACGCCGAGCGCCAGTTCTCCGCGCAGCAGTCCATGCTCGAAGGCCTCATCCGCGTCGACAAGCGCCAGGGGTTCCGCGGGCCGCTCCTGCATCTGGCCACCGCGGACGAACGCGCCAAATTCTCCAAGAAAATCGCGCGCACCTTGGGCGAGGAGAAGCTGACAGCCGGCCGCTACTACGTCGGCTTTGTCGAGAAGATCGACGCGGCGGGGAATGTGGCCACGGTCGACATCGGCGGTCAGAAGGCGCTGCTCTCCATTCTGGCCATGCGCTGGGCCCGCGAGCCCAATCCCGAAAAGTATTACCCCTCGGCGCTCATCAAGACGGTGACCCAGGCGCTCAAGGAAGGCGACGCCATCATCGTCCGCGCCCGTGCCCGTGACGCCTTCGAAAAGGAATACGCCGCGAGCGAACCCGACAAGCGCCTCTTCCGCCAGCTCTCCAAGGACGCGGTGCTCGTCTCGCTGGAACAACCGCCGACGCTTCAGGGCGCCCTTGTCTCCGTCGATCCCAAGACCAGCTACGTCGAGGCGATGATCGGCGGCTACGACTTCGACGCCTCCGAGTTCAACCGCGCGTTCCAGGCCTGTCGCCAGCCCGGCAGCTCCTTCAAGCCGCTCGTCTACTCGGCGGCGCTCGAACAGCTGGAGTGGCAGGTCAACCACGTGCTCGTCGACGCGCCCGTCGTCTTCGACGATCCGTCGACCTCGCTCAGATGGAAGCCCGAAAACTTCGGCTCCAACTTCCAGGGCGACGTGCTGCTCCTCAAGGCGGTCAAGCAGTCGATGAACATCCCCGCGGTCAAGACGCTGCACGCGGTCGGCGTCAAACCGGCCATCGAGTGGGTCCACAAGCTCGGCATCACAACCAGGCTCAACGAGGACCTCTCCATGGCGCTCGGCGGCAGCTGCGTCCGGTTGCATGAATTGACGGCGGTCTACGCGACGATGAACCGCGGCGGCCTCAAGTTCACCCCCAAGTTCCTCAGGAAGGTCGAGGACCGCTTTGGCCGCACACTCGAAGATCACACCGACATGGCCGACGACTTCGCCCGCTTCGAGGACCGCGTCGCGGCTGGCTTCGCCACGCTGTTCGAGGAGCCGGAGCGGGTGATGAACAAGGAGACCGCCTTCCTCATCAACTGGCTGATGCGCGAGGTGGTGCGTTCAGGCTCAGGCGCGCGCGCGGGCGAGCTGAAAAAACCGGCGGCGGGTAAAACCGGGACGACGAACGATTCGTTCGACACCTGGTTCATGGGGTTTACCGAAGACCTCGTGACCGGCGTCTG
The DNA here is from genome assembly GCA_017500825.1 of Myxococcaceae bacterium. Classification (GTDB taxonomy): domain Bacteria; phylum Myxococcota; class Myxococcia; order Myxococcales; family UBA5297; genus UBA1203. Next base: position 43,047 of record JAFVYB010000103.1, read on the forward strand.
GCTCGGCTACGACCAATACGATTATCCGCTCGGCAAATACGAAATGGGCGGCCGCTCCAGCCTGCCGATTTGGGTCGACTTTATGAAACGCGCGTTGCGCGATCGCCCCCAGGATGAATTCGACACCCCGCCGCCCGATACGCGCATCGTCATGGCGCGCATCAATCCCGAAACCGGCAAATTGGCCGCGCCCGACAATAAAGACGCCATCGACGCCCCATTTCTCGAAGGCAAGGAGCCTGTCGAAGAAGAGCTCGAGGAAGGCATGATCGATCCGCGCGAAATGATGTGGATGGTGCCGTGAGCCGACGCTGACCATTTGTTTTGGAGCGCCGCGACATGTCTTCGACAAATAACACCACCGCGTTTCAGACAAATTCGCGGGCCAATGCGCCGGACATGACACCCGACCATTTTGCGCCCCTTTTTTCAGACAATTCAAAGCGGGCGTCACTTCAAGGCGGCATGGCGATTGAAATCGCCGCCGCCTGTTTTTTGGCGCTTTTATTGGGATGGTCGTCCCTGAGCTATCCGTTGGGCGCCGATCAGGGCATTTTGGCGGTCTGGGCGCAGGAATTAGCGCGTGGCGCGGTTCCCTATCGGGATATCTGGGAGCAGCGACCCCCGCTTTTTTATTTTTTAATTTATTTTGGCTATCTGGCTGGCCTGCGCGAACATTTGCTCGTCCGCGTCGTCGATCTCATTCTGCAAATCGCGACCGCTGGCGTCCTGTCGGCTTTAGGTCGGCGCTGGTTTGGCCGTTTTGCCGGTATTTTGACCGGCTTTTTTTATGCTTTCAGCTATTTCGGCATGGTGTCCTATCATCACCAGGCTCAGCCAGAAAGCCTCTATGGCCTGCTTTTGGGCATCGCCTTTCTTTTGCTCGATCCGTGGATCCAAAAGGCAGAAGACACGCCCGCCTGGAACTTCGCCAATAAAACGCGCTGTTTTGGGGCGGGTGTTTGTTGTGGTCTCGCGTTTTTATCAAAATACCCCATCGTCCTTTGCTTGCCGGTTTTTTTCTACGTCCTCTTTATAAAACACGCCCTGCGCGCCTGCCTCTGGCGATGGGCTTTGTGGACCATGGGCGCTTTGACGCCGATTATTCTTCTGTGCGCCTGGTTTTGGGCCATTGGGGCGCTGCGCAATTTTGTGATCGACACGATTGTCTTTAATTTTTTTCATGCGTCCCGTGGCGTCGAGGGCAGCGCTCTTGTCGATGGCGTCTTGCGCTACTATTCGCCTGGCGTCCAAGACCTCTTTCAGAATTTTGTCTCTCTTCTTCTGGATAAAAAAGAAATCATCGTGCCGCTTTTGCTCTTGTTGATCGTCAAATTGCCCAGGCGCGCGCTGATTGTTTCAGGTTTATATTTGTTGTGTGCGGGGGGGGGGGATCGTCCTTCAAAGGAAAATATTTTTATACCATTTCATCGCCATCATGCCGCCGTTGGCGATGTTGTCTGCGGCGGCGCTGCGCGGCCTTGTTGTCAAAATACGCGATCAAGCCCATTCAAGGTCGCGTCGCGCGTTCTTCGAACTCTCAAAAGCAGCGGCGATCAATTGTTGCTCATTGGGCGCCACGCGCTTCTTCAATACCTGGCCGACATTCAGCCCTCGACGCGATTTATTATGAGCGTTCCCTTTCACGCGGACGGCCATCCCAAGACATATGAAGACGAGATTGACGCCGCGCTGGCAAAACATCCACCGCAATTCATCGCCGTCTATGGCATCCACAACCCAGCCCTCGCGGATTATTTTCAGCGATATGTTCAGCCGCTTTACGAGAGGCCTTCCGTGCAAGGCGTTTTGGCCGGCATGGAGCCCATCGCCCAGTATTCCTCATTGACGCTTTATGCGACGCACGATCGGGCTCAAAAATGGCGCGAATTAAATATAAATAATTAAATCGAGTATGTCGCCATTCAACGCGCGCCAGAAACCAGGCATATATCTCGCGCCATGATTTGAATTGTTGGGCTGGACGAGCATTCCGCTCGAACCAATGACTCCCAGCGAATAAATGGCGCGCTTTTGTCAACGAGACTTGGGAGACGCATCCATGACCCCATCTGCCCTCAAAATCGCCGCTGCCGCGCTCAACACCACGCCACTCGACTGGAGCGGCAACCTCGACTTGGCCTCACGCGCGTTGAACGAGGCGCGCGCCGCCGGAGCCCATATCGCCTGCCTGCCGCTGCTCGCGCTGAGCTCTGTTGGCTGCGCGGACGCCTTCCTCGCGCCCTTTGTGATCGATGCCGCGCGCGATTCACTCAAAGCGCTCCTCCCCATGACGCGGGGCCTTGTCGTGGCCGTGGGCCTGCCGCTTGCCGTCGAAGGCCGCCGCTTCAATGCCGCCGCGCTCATCGACGATGGCCGCCTCCTCGGCTTTGCCGCCAAACGCCACCTCGACCGCGACCTCTTGAGCGACGAAGCGCGCTGGTTCGAGCCCTGGGACGAAAGCTCTCCCCAATTTGTCGACTTCAACGGCGAGCGCTTGCCGATCGGCGACGCCACCTTTGACGCGCGCGGCATCCGCCTCTCCCTTTGTCTCGGCAACGACCTCGAACACCTCTCGCCGCCCGCCGACGTCGACCTCGTCCTCCACCTCGGCGCGCGCGCCTTCTGCTTTGGCGAACAGGCCCGCTTTGAAGCGCGCCTCTGTGACCTCACGCGCGGCACCTCGCCCGCCATCGCCTCCGCCAACCTCGTGGGCAACGAGTCGGGCACGCTCATTTACGGTGGCGGCGCCCTCGTCGCTCATTCCGGCGCCATACGCGCCCGTTCGCCGCGCTTTTCCTTCAAGGACGCCACGCTCGCCGTCGGAACCATCCGGGCCGTTGACGCTGTTGAATCCCCTGTTCCGGCAGATCCCCTCGCGTCCAAACAGGACGAATTCGCCCGCGCCGTGTCGCTCGGCCTCTTCGACTACTTGCGCAAGAGCCGTTCGCGCGCCTTTGCCCTCTCTCTGAGTGGCGGCGCCGATTCAGCCGCCATCGCCGTCCTGGTGATGACCATGGCGCGCTTTGCCTTGCGCGAACTGGGCAGCGCCGGCGTTGTCCAGGCATTGCGCTTCGAAGAGCGATTTCCACCCTCGGCGGTCCATCCACCCTGGGGCGACGACACCTCGCTCGAACGCGCCCTTCGGGCATGGATGCCGCGCCTTCTCGTCACCGCCTACCAGGGGACCCAAAACAGCTCGCAGACGACGCGCGACGCGGCCCGTTCTGTCGCTCAGGCCGTGGGCTCCCGACACCTCGAACTCGACGTCGAGCCCTTTGTCGAAGGCTATCGCGCCGCCGTCGAATCCGCGCTTGGCCGCGCCTTTGATTGGCAGAAGGACGACCTCACGCTGCAAAACATTCAGGCCCGCGCCCGCGCGCCCGGTATCTGGATGATCGCCAACGCCGAACGCGCCCTTGTCCTCGTCACCAGCAACCGCTCCGAAGCCGCGGTCGGCTACGCGACGATGGACGGCGACACCAGCGGCGGCCTCGCGCCCATCATCGGCATCGACAAAGCGTGGCTCAGAGAGTGGCTCGCCCATGTCGAACAAAAGGGCCTCTGCGATGTCCCGCCCATCCCGGCGCTCGCGCTGATCAATGCCCAGGCGCCCACCGCCGAGCTGCGCCCCGCCGCCGCCGCCCAGACCGACGAAGGCGACCTGATGCCCTATGCCCTGCTCGACGAGATCGAGCGGCTGGCCATCCACCGCCGCCATTCGCCCATCGAGACGTGGGAAGCGATGCGCGCGCGCCATCCCGACCTATCCTCAGAAACGCTCGCCGATTTTGTGACGCGCTTTTTCCGCATGTTCGCGCAAAGCCAGTGGAAGCGTTCGCGCGCCGCGCCAGGTTTCCATCTCGACGAGGCCAACCTTTCCCCTGAGTCGTGGTGCCGTTTTCCCCTGCTCAGCGGCGGCTTTGAGCGCGAACTCACCGCTCTGCGCGCCCGACTCAAACGCGGGATTTGAGAGGGAGACGACGCGTCGTGGCGAGCCTTTGGACCTTTGCGGAGATTTTTTCGCGGAGCGTGACAAATCACTTGACAGCGGAGATCTTCGCGACTAAAGGGCCGCCGCTTTTCGGCACCGCCCAGGTGGTGAAATTGGTAGACACGCTAGATTCAGGGTCTAGTGTTGGCAACAACATGGAGGTTCGAGTCCTCTCCTGGGCACAATCAAATGAATTGATTTTATCCCCCGGCGTCCCCAGCGATTCCGGGGGATTTTTTTTGCGCCCCAGCGCACATCTTTGTTTTTTTGTGCTTCAGCGCACGGCATTACAAATCCGCTTCAGCGCGGGGCAGATTAAAAGCGCTTGAGCGCGCGGCAGGTTTATTTTGTTTTTATTTGATTTCGACCTGGATTAGCTCAATTTAATTTATTGAGTTTTCTTGAGAATTCGATCCGCTATTCGTTGTTTAAAAACATTTTATTGGAGCTCCGCTCCACCGCTCGGAAAGCGCGAATCGTGAGCGCTCCGGTCGCACTCCTCTGCCCTGAAAGCACGAGGGGGAAAAACCCATGTTTTTCCCC
>JAFVYB010000104.1 GCA_017500825.1 Myxococcaceae bacterium
CGAGCGGCGCCTTTTAGTGTCACCGGACTGCCCAAGGGGAAAGACAGTTTCATCCAGCGACACCGCGCGGCCGCCTAGTCAACGGGCATTCCTTTGTCAATTGAGATTTTGGAAGGTTTTTAAAGGTTTTGGGCGCATGGACGATTTGAGCGCGCCAGCGATGCCACAGAGGCGAGACAGACTGCCCGCCAGGCCCCTGAAACACAGATGTCACACCCCTCTGATAGTCTGGCGGCAGGGGCTTTTTGGGCGGTTTGGTTATGGATGTCACAGGCGGCTGTTAGAGTGGCGCCGGGGGCGGTGTGGGTGGCTGGCGCAGTCGTAGGCGCGTCAAACAGGCGTCCAAGCTGCGGTGGTCGGAACAAAGCCCAGAGCGCCGGGCCTAGAGTCGGGACGTGGTGTCTAGAGGCAGGGCGTCGCGCCTAGAGCCGGAACGAGAGCAGGAAGGCGCCGGTGAGGAACTTTCCGAGGAGCTGCGGCGAGAGGTTGGTGTCGAGGCGGTGTGGGTCGCCCGCGTTGATCTCGACGAAGAGCTCCTTCTCGAACTGTGCCCGGGATTGCGTGAGGCCCTGCGTCTCCCACTCGCCGAAGAGCTGGAGGATTTCCGCCTTGGCCAGGCTGGGCGTGATCACCGCCTGACCTGGACCGAAGAGCGTGCCGTCTTTGGCGAGCTTGTGGCGCGGGTAGCGCAGCTGGAAGCGGTCGACGATGTCGTCGCGCAGGCGGTCCAGCGTGCGAATGGTCGTCAGGTCGAGGTAGCTCGTGTCCTGAGTGCCCAGCGCGTTCGAGCGGTAGGTGGTGACCGCATTGTATAAATAAACACCTCAATTGTTGACGTTTTATAAGTTTTGAATAAATCATCAGGAAAAGCAACAGCAGGACTGGCTTTTTTGCTTTTTCTGATTAGCAAAAAAGAGGAATCAAAAATGAACGTGACAAAGTCAACCGTTTTACAGACCTCTCTATTTATTCGGGGATTTCTCGCAGGCATTATTTTTGGCGCGATTATCTTGGCGTTTATCGCGTGGTCTTTCCAACAGTCCGAACGCCGCAAAAATTATGACAACTATACTTGGATTGTTGTCGCAGCCCAAGACATCGCTCCGGGCACAGTGCTGACGCTGGATATGCTCAAAAAAGAAATTATACCCGATAATCAAAGATTCATTTCTCAGACGATTTCTCCGTATGATGGTCATTTTCTCATTGGTGCTCGAACTCTTTTTGCGCTGAAAACTGGCGAAGCGCTCTTTTGGAACGGACTCAGCGTCGGACTCACCCACAATCAGTGTCAACAGGCATGTCAATGGGTGGCAGAATCTGGAAATCAAAAAGTTGTTTGCGCTTTTGACGCGCGACGGGGCGCGACGAATTGTGCCTGGTCAGATCATGAAAAAAATTAGTATCACCTGAATTATTGAAATAAAAGTTATTATTTCATGGACATGATGTCGGAGTATCGCCACATATTTCACTCGCCACGCTGACTGGTTCACAAGTACTGAATCCAAAGCAGGAAAGACCGCTTGGACAACTGGAAAGGCATTCGCTACAGGTTTTATAGAATTTTATATATCTAAAAAGGCATGCATAACGGAACACCAAAACAGAATAAAAAAAGCGCCTCCCAAAAGAGACGCTTTCCTTCGAACCAAATAATAAACAGATTTCTTTTCAAAATCCCTTTTCGAGAGTGCGTTTGCGCGACAGCGCTTTTTGATGCACCTCGCTATCTGAAGGCGTCATGGCGATGACCTGTTCAAAGAGCTGGCGAGCGCGTGCCGGATTCGATCCCATCTCAGTGTAGCCTTGGTGAAAAATATCCGTGGCTTTACGGATAATTTCGTTGAGACCATTGCTTGCCACTTTTGAGTTTCTGTTGAAGCGCAATGTCTCCTTAAACGCCTTGCCCGCCGAGACATAATCTTTGCGCTGCATAGCCATGCGCCCTTTGTTTTCCAGAGCCTCTCCTGCCTGAGCATAAATTTTGTCGCCCAATTTTCCAGAAATACCCATGGATTTCCAAGTTTTCCAAGCGCGCGCCAATGGATCAGCGGCCCTCTCATAATTCTTTCCGAGATATTGCGAATTACCCTGCGTGTAATCTTTTTGAAGTTTTGGCAGGGCCTTTCGCATCGCAGTAATCTTACTGACGACATGCGACGGTTTGCCCCGCGTATTAAATTTATCGAGCATTTTCTGAGCGCCTTTGAAATCGGCGCGATCAATTTTGGCGACGATCGGCGCGATCGCCTGGGTGATTTCAGCCTGGCGTCGCTGCTGTGCCTGCCGTTTGCGCTCCTGTTCTCGAGTGCGCGCCTGTCGAGCTGAGGTGGCCTCCTCGATCTTGGCCTGCTTCTCGGCCTCCTCCAGCAAATCCATGAAGATCGGAATCTCGATATTAGGCAGGGCCGAAATTCTGTCGCGCGCCTCGTCGATCTCACGCTCTTCGAGCAGGCGCCGAATTTCTTTCTTTTCGGTGTCGAGCTGCTGCTTTTCGATTTCATCGCGCAACGGCTGAACCAACTCGGAAATCGACGAGAACGTGTCGACCTCCTGCAAGCCTGCCAGCGCTTCTTCGAATCGCCCCTCGGCCTGCAGCGCCTTGACCTTCTTGATCTGCACCTCTGCCTTTTGATCGCGTTCGGCGGTGGCGATGTAGCGGTCGAGCTCTTTGGCCCGATCGGGGAAGAGCTCTCGCGCCTCCTGGAACTTCACGAGCGCGTCACTGGGTCGCCGATCGTGGATCGCCTTTTTGCCGTCGCGCAGGGCCAAGTCGTATTGCTGCTCGCGCGCCTTCAGCGTGTCCTCTTCGAGCTTGATCGCCGCCAGCCGCTCCTCTTCCACATGCGTCTGGTAGGCGGAATGTCCCGCGTAAATCAGAGCGATGCCGAGAATGACGCCACCCACGATGAGTCGCTGCTGAAGGGTCGTCCGCGAGAGGTGCTCCAGGAGCAGTTGAAATGGAGGTTTTTTGCCCTTGTTGCGGCGCATCGCGATCTGCGCGTCGATGTCGTCGTCATCCAGCGCGTCATCATCAAATGCGCTCGAACCGCGCGGCGGCGGGCGACGAGAGGGGGCGGCAGGCACTGATGCCCTCTGAAGCGAGTCGACGAGCTCGATCACCGTCAGACCAATGGTGATGAGGTCGCCGTCCTGGAGCATGAACTCGCTCTCCGGCGGAATGCGCTGGTTGTTCACCGTGGTGCCGTTGCCGCTGCCGAGATCGCGCAGGATGACGCCGCGCGGGGCGACTCTGATCTCAGCGTGACGTCGGGAAGCCGCGCCATCTTGAAGCTGGAGATCGCAGCCATCGCCGCGACCGATCAGGGTGCCCGTTTGGCTGAGCTCGATCTGGCGACCGGTGTCTGCGCCTTGAAGGACCTTCAGCAAATAGGGCGAAACGGGCTGAACAGGCGCCAAGTCACTGAGCGAGACGCCGACGACAGTCTTCTCGTTGAGTTCCCCGTCATCTTCGAGGGCCGAGAGCGAGCGCTGAGGGTCGGCGAGGGCCAGCGGCGAACCGCGATCCGCTGAAAGCGGCATTGGCACAGCAGCCATCGACGCGCGGCTCTTTCGCGGACGGCTTGGATCGACAGCCTGCATGGCCACCCGACTCTTGCGAGGACGATCCTCCTCCGAGACCGCTGGCATGGCGGCGCGACTCTTGCGAGGTCGCCCAGATTGCGCAGCCGGAATGGAGCTTCGGCTCAACCTTGGCCGCTCCCTACCCTCTACCTCCTCTGTTCGATGCCACCTGTCATCTGAGCCGGGACGATTGTTCGATCGCTGTGCCATCCGTTGCCAATCCATGGGTGTGGGCCTGCGGGGTCGGCCTCTATTTTGTTACAAAAAAAGAGAACCTGCCCACATTTGCACACCTCGTGAAAAGTTGAAGACCGAGTTGAAGGCGCCCCTCCCTGCTTCAGCGCCCCCGGGCCGTCAACCCCGAAATGCCGCCTGTTCCCAAGTGCGGCACAGGCCTCCAAGGCGCTGATTTCACTCTTGCGCGACATTGAGAGGGGGCTCCTGTTGCAAGGGCACAGAGCGCGCAAAATGCCGGGGCGCCGACGGGCTTTCTCTCTGAAACCATCCTCTTTCGAGTCATACAGGGGGGCTTTAGGTCGCCCCATGTGAAAAACGCAAAAAAATGCTTGCGCTGCGAGGATCAGGCGACTAAAAGGCCGCCCGCTTTCTGAGGGACACCTTTTTAGAAAGCAGCTGCTCAGGTGGTGGAACTGGTAGACACACCGTCTTGAGGGGGCGGCGCCGCGAGGCATGCGAGTTCGATTCTCGCCCTGAGCACAAAGACCCGAGCCTTTCCGAGGCCCGGGTCTTTTTTTGTCTGCGTCATTCGCAGTGAGGGTTTCGCTTCTGAACCCGCTGGGCGTGGCGAACGCTGTCATCCAGGCTCGGCCACCGCCCCATGTGTCGCTTGGATCGGCTGTGTCAGCGCTTCGCCGATCGCGTCTGCGCCCGCATCAGGACCTCTTCGCCGACCTCCAATTCCTTGAGCGAGCGGACGACGATCCCTGCCGAGGCGTTCTCCTTGACATCGAAGACGACGATCCGACCGACCGTCTCCTCCGGCAGTCCTTCCGACGCGCCTTCATCCTCGTTCTGCGCGCGCAACGGATCGCCACGCCTGATCACGTCGAAGCTGTTGCCCTCGTGGACGCCGTCCTGCGCGCCCTTGTCGATGAAGACAACGTGATGCTCACCGAAATGCGGCAGCAACGGATTTTGGGAGGCGAGGACGACGCCGCGGATCTCGCGCTCGTTGGGGCGGTGGATCAGGTGCTTGTCGAAGTCGCCGAGGGGCGCCACGAGATCGCCGCGCAGAATTTCGTCCGAGACGCTCTCGATGATGCCGGTGACCAGCTCTGACCCGAGAGCTGTCACGCGCACCCTGCCGACGATGTCCACCCTGTGCCCAAAGCTCTCGCCGCTCACCGGATGAATGATTTCATCGGACAGGCGGAAGAGGCTGTAGATATCGCCCAGACGCACCGCGAGCGGGTCGTCGAAGCGCAGATAGACCTTGTCGTAAATCGAGAGCATCTGCCGCTCGGAGAACGCGCGCTCCAGCTTGCCTGCCCCCTGAAACTCCTGCGGCGAGATGAAGCTCTCCTGGCGAATCCGACTGCCGCCGCGCTCGGGCACCATGCCGATGCTCTTGCCCGAAGAAACCGTGACGAGTTCGTCCTGAAGATAGCGGCGATCTTCCTCGCTCCCGGCCTCTTCTGCCTCCGGTTGCTCGACGGTGATCTGCGTCGGCATCTCCTCGGCGCGTCCCGCCTCGCCAGCCGGCGCAAAGCGCACGCGATTGCCCGGATAGATCCAGTGGGGATTGTCGATCTGCGGGTTGTAGGACCAGACCTTCGGCCAATACCAAGGGCTGCCCAGGTATTTTTCGGACAAGTCCCAAAGCGTGTCCCCCTTGACGACAGTGTGAACTGTCCCGCCCGGTTGAGCCGCGCTCCCGAGGCTCACCTGGTCTCCACCGCGCACTTCGGATGCAGGCTGTGGGGTGGCAAGCGCGCCGACAGGGGCAATAGCCATGGCTACAAAGGCAGCGATCGTCTGAGGCTTCATGGGTCCTCCTGAAAAAAAGGGCGCCTTCTACTGCCGCTTCCGAGACTCGTCGCTTTCTTGGCCGATTTTTTCCAAAGCCTCTCGCGCCCGACGCGCCCACATCTCGTCCGTGCGCTGTGCCGCCAGTGCTTCGAGATGGACGCGCGCCTCATCCTGTCTGCCCTGCGCCAGCGCCGATTCCGCGCGGCCCCACAATGCCGGCAACGCCGACGATGAACTTGGCCAGCCGTAGACGACCTTTTCAAAGGTCCAGTCCGCCAGAATCCACTCTTCGGCCCTCAGCAACGCCTGCGCCGAAAGCAGCAAAGCCTCAGGCGCGCGCGGGTGCGTCGCGTTTTGATCGACCAGCGCCAGCAGAGCATCCGCCTTGGGCAAAACAGGCGGTTCGTCGAGTTGGGCAATGGCGGCGGCAAAGGGATCCGACTGGGTGTTGTCGGCGTTGGCGGGCGCGGCGCGATGTCCTGGGGACGGACGTTGCAGGGACAGCATCACCTCAAGCCGCTCGACGCGCGCTTCGAGAACCTGCTGACGCGCGCGCAGAGCCTTCTGCTGGGCCAGGCAATCCGAAATGCCATCCGAAGCAGCGCAGGCTGAGGCGCCGAGGACAGCGACAAGGGCAATCGTCGAGCGCGCCAGTCGGTGTTGGGGCGTCGTCATGACGTTCGGCGACCGGGCGTGAAAACGAGGCGCGCGTCCTGGCCGACCCGTTCCAGTTGTTCGAGGTGGAGATCGATCGCCGCGCTCATGGCGTCACGTGGCGCGACAGTGGCCCACGACAGCCCCTCGCCAAGCACCTTGGGCGCGATGAACAGCTCCAGCCGATCGAAGAGCGCTTCCTCGACAAACGCGCCGAACAGCGCCGCGCCGCCCTCGACATAGAGGTGCATGACCTGACGCGCCGCCAGACAGTCGAGAAGGGCGGGCAGGTCTACGCGACCATCCGGGCGACTTTTGAGAACGTCGACCTCGACGCCGCGCGCGCGCAGTGTCTCGATGGCCATGAGATCGCTTGACGAGGTGACGACGAGCACTGGCGCAGTGGGCGTGACCGCACTGAAGAGTCGGGCGCTCAGGGGCAAATCCAGGCTGGCGGAAAGAACGACGCGCAGTGGCTGACGGGCCGCGCGGACACCATTGGGGCGAGCGGTGAGTTCGGGGTCGTCGCAGCGGACAGTGTTGCCGCCGACGAGGACAGCGTCGACGCGAGCGCGCGTCTCGTGGACGAGTTGCCGGGACGACTCTCCCGTGACCCAGCGGGCGTCCGATGTGCGCGAGGCGATTTTGCCGTCAGCCGTGGCCGCCACCTTGAGCGTGACAAAGGGCCGCCTCTCCGTGACGAACTTGAAAAAGGGCGCGTTCAGTCGGGCGCACGGTTCTTTCAGAACGCCGTCGATGACCTCGACACCGTGAGCGCGCAGGCGCTCGATGCCGCGGCCGCACACCTTGGGGTTGATGTCGGTGCAGCCGACAAAGACGCGGGCGATGCCTGCCTCCAGAATGGCGCGCGTGCAGGGGGGCGTTCGTCCCTGATGATCGCAGGGTTCGAGAGTCGAGTAGAGATCTGCTCCCCGGGCCCGCTCACCCGCCTCGCGCAGCGCGACGACTTCGGCATGGGGTCCCCCCGCTCTGGCGTGAAATCCGCGCCCGACGATTTCGCCGTCGCGAACAATGACGACGCCCACGCACGGATTGGGCTTGGTCTGCCCCTCGGCACGGCGCGCCTCCTCCAGCGCCATCGCCATGAAGCGCTCGGCGTTGGACGCCATCTCTCGTTCGTCGACAGGCGCGCTCATGGCGTCGCGTCCTGCTTCTTCCGGCCCTTGGGCTGGGCCACGCGCTCACGCACCGACGGTTCGGCAAGGAGCGCCTGCAACTCGGCCATGAACTCGCGCACGTCGCGGAACTCCCGATAGACCGAGGCGAAGCGGACATAGGCAACGTCGTCGATCTCGTGGAGCTCGCCCATCACCAGTTCGCCCAGAGTCGTGGAGGAAATCTCCTTGTCGCCCTGCGCGAAAATCCGCTGCTCGATCCGGGAGACGCACTCGTCGATCTGCTCGGCGCAAACCGGTCGCTTTTCGACGGCCTTCTGAATGCCAGCCAGGAGTTTGAGTCGGTCAAAGGCCTCGCGGCGCCCGTCTTTTTTCACGACCAGAGGCGCCATCTCCTCGACGCGCTCATAGGTCGTGAACCTGCGCCCACAGCTGAGACACTCGCGGCGGCGGCGGATGGCCAGGGAGGCGTTGGCCAGGCGCGAGTCGATCACCTTGTTTTCGGTCATCTTGCAAAACGGACAGCGCATGAGGGGGCATCCTCGATGGGAGAAAAACAGGTCGGCGTGGACGCGGCGCGCGGCAGGCGGATGAAGGGGCAGGCGGCGGCGCGGCGACGTTCGGGGACGCCGAAATTCAGGGGGCGCTGAAATTCACGTGAACCGGCGTTCGACCCTCGTGAACACAGACGGTCCGCGTTTCTTTGGGCACGCCTGGCCGCGACAGGACGACCGTGTGTTCGCCAGCCAACAGTTCCCGCGTGACGATCTTCTTGCCCCGGGTGTTCTGCGCCTTGCCGTCGATGGTGAGCGTCGCCTTGGGAGAGGCGGGCAGCGTGATCTTGAGCAGGCCCTTCTTGTTGCCGCGCTTGCAGGGCTTTGCGGCGGCGTTCTCGCTCTCGCGGCGACCGGCCGAAGGCGTTTCCGCCTGCCTGAGGATCGCGTTCACATCGATTGAAACGGGCTCCTTGCCGCCGGGAACGCAGATGGTGCGGACAATGGCCGTCTCGGTGCCGCGCTGAATGCTGACGCGGTGCGCGCCTGCCGCGATGGGCCTCAAAAAAGGCGGCCGTCCCCAGCTGACGCCGTCGATGGCGATTTCGACATCCCTGGCCCCGGCTCCCGTCATGCGCAGATGGCCCTGCTGCTCCACGACAGCACAGGCGTCCGTCCCTCGCTCATCAGAGACACGCGCATCGAGTTCACCGGCGCGTGGCGCGTCGACAACAGGCGCGGCCAGATGGATGCCCGGCGAGGCGCCCTTCGAGCGCAGGCCGCTGAGGGGCATGCCGCGAAACAGCGCGTTGCACCCCTCGTGAGAGGTCGGCGCGATGGCGCCAACAAAGCGGCTGCCGTCCCGGTCGACGAGCGCCATGAAGTAAATCCAACGAGCAGCGACTCCCGGGCACTGGCTGGCGGCACAGACGAGCACCTCGCCGCTGAACACGCCGTCGTCGTCCAGATGGCCGCGCAGGACCTCTTCGCCGCGCTCGTAGCCACAGCGCACATTCGGCTCCATGAGGCGTCCCGTGTAGCGCCCGGTCGCGTCGCGCGAGAGTTCGAGCTTGGGCCAAAGGGTGTTCCAGAGGCCTTCGAGGGAGGGCGCCGGTTCCGACCGCGCGAGGGCGAGGTCAAGGGTGTTGGAGCGATCGACCTTGAGGCTGATGTCTTCACCCGCGATGTCCAGACAGGCGGCGAGCACCGATGAGCAGACCACCACCGAGAACAGTGCTTTGCTGAATGTGCGCGTCATCGAACTCATCGCCGCTCAATGCGTTGGGTTGGGCGCGCCCAAGTCGACCGCGCCGTTCTGAAAGCGTCCCCAAGTTGTCTGGGTGACTGCTGCAACGCTTCCCTTCTCGAATTTCTCCGCCCGCCAAACATCGTCCGCCTCGCCCCTCAGACAGGCCTCATTTCTTGAGCTTCACCGTGACCACCGTCGGCTCGTCACCCGCGCGGACGCAGACCGACTCGACCGCCTCCTCATAGCCCCCTCGGCGCACGCGGATGCGGTGCATTCCAGAATCGATCTCGCGCGTGATGGGCGTGTCACCCCAGGGCGTTCCATCGACGGAAACCGTCCCCCAGGTCGGCGTCGTGAGGATGCGCAGACTCGCCGGGCGTCCCGCCGGACAGGTGTTTTTCGGCTTTTTGGGAGGCGCGGGCTTGGCGACGGCCTTGGGAGCGGTTTCCTGTTTGACCTCTTGCGCGGGGGCACGCGGGGGCGGCGCGCGCGGTGTGGGCGCTCTGGGGCGTTCTGCTTCTGCCGTTGCCGCCGCCTCAGCCTCGGCCTTGGCCTTGAGCTCCGCTTCCAGCTCGGCGCGGACTTTGGCCTCTGTCTCGGCGCGGATTTTGGCCTCCTCCTCGGCGCTGAGCGACTGCCCCGCGTCTGACTCGACACTGCCGGCGACCGCGTCTGAAGCGCCCGCCACCTTGCCACTGTCCGCCTTGTTCTGTCCGTTCGGTTCGCCCGAGGCCGCGGCTGGATTTTCCTCCCGCGCCTTGTCCTCCGCCTGAGCGACCGGCGCCGCCACAAGGGGCTCGGGCGCGTCCGGAATCTTCGGTTCCTCCACCGGCGAGGGCGCGATCACCTCGACGAGCGCGGGGGGCAAAAACTCCGGCTTTTGATGGGCGGCGACATAGGCGCCAACGGCCAGCACGGCGATCGCGAACAGGGCGAAGAAAATCTTTCCCGCGCCTCCCCCCGACGCCGCCGTTGCGGCCTTGTCCTGAGCCACCTGTTCGTCGGCTGCTTCCTGGGCGGGCTGCAGGGATTGAGGCACGCGGCGAGAGACCGGCGTCTTGGGCGCGTTCACCGTTCCGCGCGCGGGCGTGTTGCCGCCTGACTGCGGCGCTGGACGGCGACCTGTCGTTCGACCCGTTCTTGGCGCGCGACCTTCGAGCTCCTGCGGCGCGGAGAGCGCCGTCGGCGTCTGTCCCTTGGCGCGACGCGTCTGCGGCGATTCGAGCGACCTTCGCGCCTGCGGCTGATTCAGCCTCAACCCCTTTTCCAGCGCCTCGTAGAGCTCCTGCGCCGTCTGGTAGCGGGCGGCCGGATCCTTGGCGAGCATCTTCTGGACGATCTTGCCGACGACGGTGGGAACGTCCTTGCGCTCGTCGCAGAGGTTGGGCGGCGGCTTCTGCACGTGGGCGGCGATGATCGCGTAGTCCGAGTCGCTGATGAACGGCAGGTGCCCGGTGAACATCTCGTAGACCATGCACCCGAGCGCGTAGAGGTCGGTGCGCGCGTCGATGTCCTTCCCCATCGCCTGCTCGGGCGCCATGTAGTGCGGCGTCCCCATGAGCATGCCGGCCCGCGTCAGGCCCTCGCTCTCCTTGGTGTCGCGGATGATGCCGAAGTCGAGGATGGTCGCGTGGCCCTGCGCCGAGAGGTGGATGTTGGCGCTCTTGATGTCGCGGTGGACGAAGCCCTTGGCGTGGATGAAGCCGAGGCCGTCGCACAGCTGCTTGAGAATCGCCATGAGCTCGGCGACCGGCATGCCGCCCTTGGTCTCGCGGATCTTTTTGCCGAGGGGCTTACCCTCCAGCACCTTCATCACGATGAAGGGGCGCGCGCCAAAGCGACCGACCGCGTAAATCGGCACGATGTTGGGGTGTTCGAGCTTGGCGGTGAGCTTGGCCTCGCGCTCGAAACGGGCGGCGAATTCGCCGTCACCACACAGCTCGCCGGCGAGGATCTTGATGGCGACCTGGCGTTCGAGAGCGATGTCGTGCGCCAGAAAGACCGCGCCCATGCCGCCCTGGCCGAGCTTGGACTCGATACGCCACTTGCCCTCGAAGACATCGCCCACGCGGACCTTGCTGAAACTTGGGTCCTCGACCTCGGCGACGATGGAGGCGCCACAGTGCTTGCAGAAGCGGCTCTTGCTGCCGACGGGTTTCTGACACTTGGGACAGTTCACCTGGGACTCACCTTCGCGCGCGACAAGCTCAACAACGGCGACAAATCGCCTCGCGTCGCAGCGTTCGGAGGGCACCGCCAGGCCTCTCGACCCTGTCCGAGAGCGCGGAACACCTCGACGTTCCGATACAAAGGGCGCGCCTTCTAGTCAGCGGTCGATGCTTCTGCAATCGCCTTCTTGGGGAGGGAAACGCGCCCTGTTTCGATGCTCACAAACCGCGCTGAAAATTGGCGCCATGGCCACCGGCGATGGCCTGACGGGCGCGGATGTCACGCCAAAGCCGCAGCACTTCGGACGGCGGATAGGGCCGGCAGGCGAAGTCGGCGCGGATAGCCCCCAGCCCGAGCGCGAGAATTTGGCCAATCTGGCGCGTCAGGTTGAGCGGGGCGGCGTTGAGGGCCACCAGACGGCAGCGCTCGCTGAAGACATCGATGCGCGCGCCATGGCTGCCGACGAGCGAGAGCGAGCGGAAAGCGCAGCTCTGAGGACCGGGGCAGCGGCCAAGGAGCGCGGCGTGCGGGCAGACCTCTGAGAGGAAGAGCGGCGTGTCCTGGTAGACGATGGCCACGGCGCGGCGGGCGAGCGGGGCGGCCAAAAGGCGCCAGTTATCGAGGCTGTCTTCTGGCGAGAGCGTGACGCGACCGAGCCCGAGCTCGAAAAGCGCCTGGGCGCTCTCGTGATTGAGCGCGTAGAGGGGCCAGTCGGCGGTCACGTCGAGGCCGGACGGTCGGTCGGTGGCGGGGACCATGCCGAGGTGCGTCAGCCCGGAAATGTTGGCGATCTCGAAGCGCGTGAACCCCTCGGCGCGCAGAGCTTCCAAGTTGCGGCGCAGCGTCCTGGCCTCGCCCTCGCGCGTGAGCACAGGCAGCGCCCAGCGGACCTTGGCGCGGTCGAGCCCAGAGCGGGCTTCCAAAGAGTGAAAGGCGTCCCCCAGCGCGGCGGCCGTCGGGATGTCGATGATGAGCTCGTCGACTCCCGGCCAGTCCTCCGGACCAAAGGCGTCGAGGTGCGCCAGGCGATCGACCTTCAGAATCCAGCGGTTCGACCTGTCCCCAGTACCCGCCTCGGCGCCACCAGCCTCGTCGACGCCCACGCGCGCGACCATCGCCGCCGCCCCCTCGCGCACCGCCTCAATCGCTTCATTCAGCCGCCGCGACCGATGTGACGCCAACGCCGCGGTCATGCGCTCGACCAGGGCACGGCGCGCCGCGTTCAACTTCGAGAGCGGGACGAAAAACTCGCCACCCGTGAGCGCAAAACCCGCCAGTTCGAACTCGCTCTCCCCCAGCTTGGCAAACGCGCGGCGCATGGCTTCGGCTGTCCTGTCGGCATCTTTGGCGCGCTCAAATGGGCCCTCGATCGCCTCGCGGGCATGGGCCAGCGGCGCCTGATCGCGTCGAACATCCGCGTAAACGTCGCCCTCGACCGTGAGCTCGCCCTCCGACAGCCGCGCCGAGACAAAGAGCGAGAGCCGCGGTCGCCAGGCACCAATGTTGGGCCGCTCAAAGGCATAGGCGCGCCTGAGCGCGTTCGAGGCCGAGTGGCGGATCTCCATGCCCTTCGCGAGTCTGGGGGCATCCTTGGGCAGCGCCACCTCGACGAGCTCTCCCGCCGGCGCCACGACGATGGGCGCGCCGAGGCGATTTCCCCGCACCGGCCACATGGCGTCGACACCAAAGCCAAAGGGCTTGTCGCGATGGGCGATCTCGATCTGCAGGCCGTCGTGTTTTTCGAACGAACGGCGCGGGACAAAGCGAATCGACTGCGTCGACGCGCGGTGCTGAATCGCCTGGATGTGTCCGAGCGGCGCGCCCCGGTGGCCCACAAACTCGGGGTCGACGCAGCGCTGCTGCCGACGCGAGCGCAGGTGAAATTCGGTCCAGGGACGGCTGAAGATCGTCTGAACCGCCGCCTCGCGCGCCTCGACATCCGCCCGTTCGCCGTCGATGAGCCGCCGGTAGTGATCGACAGTGGCCGCCACGTAGAGCGGGCTCTTCTTGCGCCCCTCGATCTTGAGAGAGGCCACGCCCGCCGCGCCGAGCTGGCCGACGAGATCGCCGAGCGCGAGGTCTTTCATCGAAAAGCAATGGCCGCTGGCGCCCTGACGAATGGCCGGATCGCGCTCGCCAGAGACGACGCGCCACAGATCGCGACAGGGATAGGCGCAGGCGCCGCGGTTGCCGCTCTTGCCGTAGAGCTGCGACGAGAAGAGGCACAGGCCGCTGTAGGCGTAACAGAGGGCGCCGTGCAGGAAGACCTCGATCTCGATGCCGGGAACGCGGGCGGCGTCGGCGATTTCGTCGAGTGTCAGCTCTCGCGCCAGGACCACGCGCGCGAATCCAAGACGGGCCAGAGCCTCGACTCCGGCGCGCGAATGAACCGCCATCTGTGTGCTGGCGTGCAGGGCGAGGCCGGGGAAGTGACGCCGGGCGATGCGCGCCACCGCCAGATCCTGAAGGATGACCGCGTCCGCGCCGACCTCCGACACCAGCCCAATCGAACGCGCGACCTCTTCCAGCTCGCTCTCGCGAAGGAGCGTGTTGATCGCCACAAAGACCTTGCGGCGCGGCGTGAGCCCATGGGCCAGGGCGACAAGGGAGGCCAATTCGTCGGGGCCGAAGTTCTCCGCCTCCGCGCGCGCCGAAAATCGCCTCAGCCCGAGGTAGACGGCGTCTGCCCCAAAGCGCAGCGCCGCCAAGGCCGCGTCCATGCCCCCCGCCGGCGCCAGGAGTTCTGGCGTCCGCGCCGATGCGTTGACCTTCACCGTCATCGCCCCTCGATGGCGTCTTCGAGAAAACGGCCGAGCGCGCCCGGCACCGGTTCCATCGTCTCGTCGAGCAACGCCCGCAAAAGCTCCGCGGCCATCGTCCCCGCCGTCTGAAAACGCGCCTTGGTGTTGCGCGAAAAGGCGCGCGCGAAGAACGCCCGCTGCCACTCGGTCATCGGCACGTCCTCGCGATAGCGGCACTGCGCGATGCGTCCCAGGATCTCGTCCGAGCTGCCGCCCTCGAACGGCCTGACGCCAAAGAAGAGCTCGTAGAGCACGGTGGCCATGGCGAAGAGGTCGGTCGCCGGGGTGATGGGCTGGCCGCTCGCCTGCTCGGGCGAGAGGTAGTTGAGCTTTCCGCCCGCCATGCCCTCGGGAAGTCCCACGCCGAATGTCTGGCTCATGGCCACGCCGAAGTCGCCCAGCTTGATGATGCCCGACGGCACGTCGAGGAAGATGTTGCCGGGGTTGACATCGCCGTGGACGAGGCCGAGCGGCGTTCCCGAAGCGCCCCGCGCGTTGTGGACGAAGGCCAGGGTGCGCAGGACCTTGATGCCCAGTTCGAGCGCCAACGGGGCCGGAAAACTCGCGCCCTTGCGCCGCAGCGCGGCAATCGCCCCGGCCAGATCGCCGCCGCAGAGAAACTCCATGGCCAGGAAGAAGCGCCCCTGAAAGCGACCGATCTCGTAGAGCGTCACCACGCCCGGGTGCTTCAGGAGGCCCATGATGTCGGCCTCGGTCGCGAACAGCTCCTCCACGTCGAGGCCCAGGTCGCCGAGCGGCTTGGCGATCTTGATGGCCACCGGCAGCAGTGTGGCGCTCTTCTCGTCGATGGCGCCCCCCAGGAAGACCTCGGCCATGCCGCCCTCTCCGAGCTTGCGGACGAGGGTGTAGGCGCCAAAGCGGTGGGAGGGGATTTTTTCCAGCGGCTTCATGTGGCCGTCCTGCAAAACGCGTTGGTCGAATCGCTTCAGGCGTCGAGGCCGATCTGGCGCATGAAGTCGTAGCTCTTGAGCTGATGTCCCATGTGGTGAACGACGAATCCGGTGAGCGCGGCGCGGGCTTCGGCGCGGACCCAGGCAGGCGCCACAACCTCCTCCTCGGGCGCCCCCATCTGCAGCGCGGCGAGGACCCCCAGACTCTCCCCTGCGATACGCGTGCCACGCGATCGGGCGCAGCGCTCGCAAAGGCGGCCGCCATGCTCGGGATCGAATCGGACCTCGCCCCCCCCGGAGGCGCCGCACACCACGCAGCAATCGAGGCTGGGCCTGAGGCCGGAAAGACTCAGCGCCCCCAGTTCAAAGCGCATCAGCTCGACTGAATCGGCCCTGCCTCCCAAAAACGCGCGCAGCAGGGAGAAGAACTCGGCAGAGGCGGCGCTCTCACGGCAGATCTCGCGCGTCAGTTCGCAGGCGTAAGCGGCCCGGGCCATGGCCCCCAAGTCGCGCCGCAGTCCGTCAAAGCCATCGATCAGGGCGGCCTCGTCCAGCTGATGCAGCGCCCCGCGCGAAGAGCGCAGAGAGACTTGGATGAGAGAGAACGGCTCCAGCACCCCCGCGAATCGGCGCCGACTCTTGCGCGCGCCTCGGGCAAAGGCGGACAGCTTGCCCTTCTCCTCTGTCAGCAGGGTCAGGATGCGGTCCGACTCTCCGAAATCGACGCGGGAGAGCAGGATCGCCGTGCAGCAAAATCGTTCCATTCAGTTCCTCGAACCGAGCCGCGCAGGCGTCAGGGACAGGGGCGACAGAGGGGCCATCCGCGGCGCGCGGGCGAGATCGTGAGGCGGGCGCATCGAGTCGCTCATGGTTTGGCGGCGTCCATCGCGGGCAGCGTCGCCGTCTCGTCCGTCTCTGGCGCGCCCACGCTGTCGACAGCGCCCGAATCCGTTCCGCCCAACGCCAGGCTCAAACAGACGGCCACGGCGATGACGACGGCGAGGATCGAAGCGATCAGCGAGAGGGTTCCAAAACGGCGCTCACTGCGGGGCAGCTGGATGGCGGTCACTGGCGGCTGCGACTCGCGGCTCTGCAGATATTCGTCGTAGCGGAGGATGGCCTCGTTGGCGTCGAGGCCGACCGCCTTGGCGTAGGCGCGGATGTAACCGACGACAAACACGCGCTCGGGCAGGTTGGAGCGATCGTCCTCCTCCAGCGCCTTCAGCTTGCTCGCCAGGATGCGCGTCTCGTCCGCGATCTGTTCGAGGGAGACCCCCCTGAGCTCGCGCGATCGGATCAGGTAGGCCCCAAAGGACTCCCCGTGTCCCTCTGCGGCCATCTTGGCTTCGCCGGTCACGCGCTTCGTCGCCGACGCGACGTTCTGGTTCTTCGCGGCACTCATCGAAGGAGGCGTCCTTTCATCGAAGAAGCGCCCGTCCGGAGCGCTCCCGTCATGCTCACTCTTCGGCCATCAGCTGCCTGTAGCGACGGCACTCCTCCAAGAGCGCCCGATCCTGCACCTGGCGGCAGCCCTTGCTCAGCCCGGCGCCGCGATCGCCATCCGCCTCCGGGATGGGTGTCGCGCATTTCTCAAAAGCCGCCCGCGCGCCGGCCTTTTCTCCCGTTTTGAGCAACGCCACGCCGAGTCGAAACTGCGCGTCGGGCGAATCCGGGCAGTGCTTAGCGTAGAGGGCGAAATTCTCCGCCGCCTTGGCCGCGTCCCCCTGTTCCGCGTGGATGATCCCGAGGTTGCGATAGCCAAGACAAAACCGGGGGTTGGCGATGATCGCCGTGCGGATGTGATCGATGCCCTTTTCGATGTTGCCGCGCTTGTAGTGGCACCAGCCCAGGTTGTTCTCGGCAATGAACGGCGTCTTGTAGAGGATGTCCTCCAGCGCCTTCTCGTAGAGGGCGATCGCCTCGTCGTAGCGCCCCAGGTCCAGATAGACGTTGGCCAGGTTGCAGTTCACCTCGGGCGACTTCGGCTTGAGCTCCAGCGACTTGCGGTAGTGGGCGATGGCCTTGAGCGGGTCGGCGAACGAGATGTGGTAGGTCAGCCCGAGCGCCGCGTGCGCCACGTCCAGTTCAGGATCGGTTCGCACCGCCTGCTGGAAGTGCTCAAGCGCCGTGCGCGCGTCGCAGACCCGCAGCGCCTCGACGCCCAGGTCGTATTGGATGGCCGCCTGATCGCGCTCCTTGGCCGAAATCGCCCGCGTGCCAGCGCACCCCACCAGCAAAAGCGCGCCAAGCGCCGCCGGAAGGAATCGTCGACCCAGGCCGCGAAGGCGCCTCAGGTGTCCGCGTTCAGATGTCTCGCGAGAGGCGGCGGGGAGCGTGGCGCGTTGAGGGAAAAAGGTTGGCGAAGCGGTCATGTCATTCCTTGAACAGCGCGAGATGCAGCGGCGCGACGGACCGTCAAAAAGCGGCGGCGATGCGCGCCAACCGAAGCTGGCTGCTGTCCGTCGGCTCTTTTTTACCGGTTTGAGCGAGCTGACTGTGGTCCTGGAGAAAACAAGGCAGCGTCTTGAGCAGCTGTTCCTGCTCTTCGGCTGGCAGGACGCGGTAGTTCAGCGACTCCATGATGAAGCCCAGGCTCTCGACGAAGGCGAGTCCGTCCTCTTCGAGCGCGCGGTAATCGCTGGCCTGGACGGTCGAGCGCGTGGCGTCGACGTAGACGATCGGTTCGAGCGACTGGGTGAGGAAGAGGTGGATGAAGACGCCGAAGCGGTTGCCCGAACAGATCCCCACCACCGCCGCCTGCACCGGCTGATTTGGCTTGCCGGGGAGCGTCAGCGCCGGGCTGTTCACCGAGACATGGATGGCGGCGATGTGCTCCCGCTTGGCGGGCAGATGTCGAAAACGCGGATCAGCGGCGAACATCTCGACCTCCTTAGTTCTGGTTGGCTCGCGGTGGACGACTCTCGCCCAGGCACTTCAACGCGAAACGGCGGGCGCGCTCCCTGCGACCGGGCCTGAAACGCCTGAAGGGGCGAGCGTTGGCCCACCCCTCCGTGCAACCTCTTCTGCCAGTGGCTTGACTTGCCGCCGACGCGCGAAGCGGCTTGCTCACGCCTTCGAACGTCCGGCGCGCGCTCACTGCGCGTCCAGCTTCATCTCCTTGGTGCTGTCGAGCGTTTCCGCGGCTGTGATGCGCCACTGGATGCCCGTCCCCGCCTTGATGACCAGCGTGTCGGCGACCGGGTCGATAGCGCCTTCGCTGATCTGGATTTCGTAATAGTCGCCCGGGTTCGCCTTGACCTCGCGGATGTTCGGCTGCTTGCGCGCGACAAAGGTGACTGTGTTCTCGCCCTTGCGCAGGTGCTCGGTGACTTCCTCGACGATCTGGGCGTCGTCGTTCTTCAGACGCGCGGCGAGCGTCCCGTTGATGAAGACATCCACGTCAAACCCCGTGGCGCCGACGGTCGATTGCGAGCTGAAGAGCACATACTGGTTGCTGATCTTGGGCTTGAGGACCATCGCCTGGGGCGCGCCTGGCGCAGCCGAAGCCGCCGCCTCTGTGGTCGGGGCCGCGGGCGCCGTTGCCGGTTCGGCCGTCTTGGGCGCGGGAGCCAGACCCTCTTCCGTCTCAATCTGGAAATTGTAGCCGGGGCAGTCGAGGTGCAGGTCGCCCTTGGCGTCGAAGTTGGCCGTGCACTTTTCCAGTTTGTAATTGCTCAGGGCGCCGTCGACTTGGGTCCCATTGACAAAGATGGACGCTGCAAAGGCCGACGATGGCACCAGGGCCAGGGCGATGGCGAGCGCGCCGGATGCGTTGCGGAACAGCTGGGACATCGAATTCCTCCTTGGGACAATGGCTCTCAGGGGGGGGATCGCCTGAAATTCGGCCTCTGTTGAAAAGCGGCGCTTCCTAGTGGCTCACCCATGCCAAGTCAAGCCGCCCCAAAAGCTCGTAACCATGCGAAATTTAAGGACTTTTTCCCCTGCGCCGGCCCGCCGGACACGTCCCAAAACGCGTTTGACCCCATAGATCGCTTTCTGCTAGGGCACGCGCCCGCTGGAAATGGCCCCGCCCTCTCAATAGAGGCGAGGCACCAGCGAACTTCCTGAACAATCCATCCGTTCAGGAGGCCCTCACCTCGAAAGGCCCTCGGCTTTTCGGGGCTTTTTTTAGGTTTGAGCTCGTCCGCACCTCTGCCGAGCCGACCCTCATCCCTTCCACCCACGCGACGCGATGTCCCCTCTGAATCTCCCCGGTTCAGGGGCCGCTTGAGGCTTTCATGAACGTTCTCGATCCACGCAAAATCCGCAACGTTGGGCTGTTTGGACACCAAAGCACGGGCAAGACCTCGTTCGCCGAGGCGCTGCTCTACACGGCCAAGGCGCTCCCCAAGCTGGGCAGCATCGCCGACGGCTCAAGCCAGCTCGACACCGAGCCGGAAGAGATCAAGCGGAAGGGATCCATCGGGCTCCACCTCGGCTCGTGCGAGTGGAACGGATGCAAGGTCAACGTCCTCGACACGCCGGGCGATCCCAACTTCGCGATGGACATGCGCGCCGGCCTGACAGCCATCGACTTGGCCGCGATGTTCGTCAGCGCCGCTGACGGCGTTCAGGTGCAAACGGACCGCATCTGGAGCCTCGCCGACGAGCAGCACCTGCCGCGCCTGGTCATCCTCAACAAGCTCGACCGCGAGCGCGCCGACTTCGAAAGCGCCCTGGCCGACATCAGGGAATCGCTCTCCGCCAAGGTGACGCCCGTCCAGCTGCCCCTCGGCAAGGAGTCGGGATTCTGCGGCGTCATCGACCTCGTCTCGATGAAGGCGCGCCGCGCCAAGGACAAAACCGGCGCCACCGTCGAAGAAGCCATCCCGGCCGACCTCATGGACGAGGCCAAGATGAACCACGAGCTCCTCGTCGACGCCGTGGCCGCGACCGACGACGAGCTCACCGAAAAATACCTCGAAGACGGCGATCTCTCCGAAGACGACCTGCGCCAGGGCCTCGCCAAGGCCATCGCCGCCGCCGAGATCTTTCCGCTGCTGTGCGCCTCGGGCCTGCAGAACATCGGCGTCAGTGACGCGCTCAGCTTCATCGTCGCCAGCGGTCCGACTCCCCTCGATCATCCGGCCAAGAAAGCCACTGATCCGCGCACGGGCGACGCCATCGAACGCGCCTGCGATCCTGCCGCGCCGCTCTCGGCTCAGGTCTTCAAGACGGTCGTCGATCAGTTTGTCGGCAAGCTCTCGCTGATGCGCGTCTGGTCGGGAACGCTTCCGGGCGATGGCCAGCTGCTCAACACCAGCAAGGGCTCGAACGAGCGCTACACCCAGCTCGTCACGCTCCAGGGCAAGAAGACCGAGGTCATGCCTCAGGCCGTGGCCGGCGACATCGCCGTCATCGCCAAGCTCAAGGACACCTCCACCGGCGACACGCTCTGCGAGACAAAATCCCCCGCGCTCCTGGCCGACCTGCCCAAGATCAAGCCGGTCATCACCTACGCGCTCAAGCCCAAGACAAAGCAGGACGAGGACCGCATCGCCAACGCGCTCGGCCGACTCGCCGACGAGGATCCGACACTGGAGATCGGTCGCGACGTGGAAGCCGGCGAGACCCTGATCTCGGGCGTTGGCCAGACCCACATCGAGGTCACCGTCGAGCGCCTGCGCCGCAAATACTCGGTCGACGTCGACCTCCTGCCCCCCAAGATCCCCTATCGCGAGACGATCAAGGGCAGCGTCAAGAACGTCGAGGGCAAGCACAAGAAGCAGTCGGGCGGTCGCGGCCAGTTCGGCGTCTGCATCATCAACCTCGAACCCAACCGGGGCCTCGGCTACGAGTTCGTCGACAAGATCGTGGGCGGCGCCATCCCGCGCAACTTCATCCCCTCGGTCGACAAGGGCATCCGCGGCGCCATGGTCAAAGGCGTCTACGCCGGCTTCCCCGTGGTCGACGTCAAGGTCGAGCTCATCGACGGCAAGTTCCACGACGTGGACTCCAGCGACTTCAGCTTCCAGATGGCCGGCTCCAAGGGCTTCAAAAAGGCCTTCCTGGCGGCCAAGCCGATCCTCCTCGAACCGGTGATGAACCTCGAAGTCACCATCCCCGAAGAGTGCACCGGCGACGTGATCGGCGACATCAACCAGCGCCGTGGCCGCGTCCTGGGCGTCGACGCCAAGGGCAAAAACCAGGTCATCAAAGCCCAGGCGCCGATGAGCGAGCTGCTCACCTACGCGCCGGATCTGCGCTCGATCACCAGCGGTCGCAGCAGCTTCGCGATGGAATACTCGCACTACGACGAGGTGCCCTCGCAGCTGGCCGAGAAGATCGTCGCCGCCCGCGGCAAGAACCGCGACGAGGAAGACGAAGACTGAGCCGCGCCTCGACGCAGGCAGCCTTCAGAGGATCGGGTGTTTGGCCCGGTCCTCTTTTTCTAGGAGAAGCCAAATGACAAAACGCCTTTTACTGATGCTCTGCGGCATAACGCTGCTGGCCTTTGTTGGATGCGCCTCGACGAATCAAAATAAACCGACCGCTATCAAAGAAAACGCCATTCTCATCGATGTTCGAAATCCCGATGAATTCAAAAATGGCCATCTCGAAGGCGCCATCAATGTCCCGCAGGCCGATATCGAAACAATTATCAGCAGCATTGTCCCAGACAAAACCGCGCCCGTTTATGTCTATTGCCGGGGAGGCAGGGAAGCGACCATGGCGGCGGAAAAACTAAAAAGCCTGGGCTATTCCAACATACATAACCTGGGCGCCATGAAAAACGCTCAGGAGCAACTTGGACGACCGATCAGACAATAGCGAATAAAATAAAAACAAAAAAAGGCGGCGGGTCAGTCCTGTCGCCTTTTTTATTAAAAAAAAACAAATCAAAAACAACACCGACCAATTCCTCCACAAAAATCTCCAATCACAAACAATTTATTTGTTGTCAGCATCAACCATCGCTGACGCCCCCACCCGGCCTAACGTCAGACAGGTCCAATACTTCATGAATGTGCCCCATCCCGCGCCTGCTCTCCACACCACCTCCGGCGCCACTCTACCTCGCCCCTGTGACATCCATCGCCAGACCTCCCAGGTGCGTTTGGCCCCATCTGCCCGTCCCCCATCATTTGGCCGCCCAGCGCCAAGGACCAGCCCAAGCACAACGCCATGATCATCTCGGCCAGCTACCGCACCGACATCCCGGCCTTTTACGGCGACTGGCTGATGAACCGCCTGCGCGCCGGCTTCTGCCGCGTCCAAAACCCCTATGGCGGCCAAATCTCTCGCGTCGGCCTCGGCCCCGGCGACATCGACGGCCTGGTGCTCTGGACAAAAAACATCGGCCCCTTCCTCCGCCACCTGCCCGCCCTTGCCGCGCGCGGCCTTCCCTTCGTCGTCCAGCACTCGATCACCGGCTACCCGCGCGAGCTGGAACGCGCCACGCCCCCCATCGACCGCGTCCTCGACAGCGCCGCCCACCTGGTCAACGCCCACGGTCCGCGCGCCCTCGTCTGGCGCTACGACCCCATCCTCCTCTCCTCGCTGACGCCCGCCAGCTTCCACCTCGACAACTTCGGACGCCTCTGTGAATCGCTGCGCGGCCTGTGCGACGAGGTCACCGTCTCGTTTTTGCAGGTCTACGCCAAATCGCGGCGGCACCTCGACGAAGCGGCGGCGCGGCACGGCTTTGACTGGCGCGATCCACCTCTGAACGACAAGCGCGCCCTCCTCGCGTCACTCGCGCCCATCGCCCAGGCAAACGGCATGAAGTTGAGCGTATGCGCGCAGTCCGAACTCCTTGTTCCCGGCGCCATCGCGGCCCGCTGCGTCGACGCCAGACGCCTGTCCGACATCGCCGGACATCCCCTCCAGGCCAAAGCGCGCGGCAACAGGGCTGGGTGCGGATGCGCCGAATCGCGCGACATTGGCGCCTACGACACCTGTCCCCATGGCTGCGCCTATTGTTACGCCGTGCAAAATCCAGACACGGCCCGACGGCGATTCCAGTCACACAATCCCGAAAGTGAATTTTTATTTACGCCAAAAACAATTCTTCGTTTCAATAAATAAATCCCTATTATCTCAAACCACTTGAATGGATTTCACTTTATCAACAGCGATTTCGCAAAAGACTCTTTCATCGTCCCGAATTGACATTGGCGTGTCAGCACCTTGATTTGCATCAGCACGTCAAAGTCCTGAATCGCCATCGAAACGTCAAAGTCCCGATTTGACATTGGCACGGCAAAGTCCCGATTTGACATCGGCATGTCAAAGTCTTGAATTGACATCGGCATGTCAAAGTCTTGAATTGACATCGGCATGTCAAACTCTTGAATTGACATTGGCGTGTCGGCGCCCGCTCTGCCCCGAACGAGCGACTTTAATTCGTTATTGTGCGAGCGGGAAAAACCCAGTTTTTTTCCCTCTCGCGCTCTCCCTTTTCCTTAACGCAAACCGTCGGTCCTCGCTCCCACCTTTGGTGGGGCCGGCTGCGGGCCGCCGGACAAATGCCCGCCCTAAGCGCCTCAATGGCCTGATTTATTTGCTCGATTTAATTTTTAATGCCTCGATGGGCCAGATTCGGCGCTTGGGCGGCAGAAAGGCGCGACAAAAACGCCAAAAATGAAATCGAGCATACCGCTCGTCTGAGGGGCGGGGAAGGAAAAAGGGGAGCCGCGAGGGGGAAACAACCATTGGTTTTTCCCCCTCGTGAAATGAGGGCAGATGAGTGCGGCCGAATGCACTCACGATTCGCGCTTCCCGAGCGGCATCTTGGAATGAGTATTTTAAAGATGATTGAAATAATTCAACAGAACAATTCCTGGGCTGCGAAGCAAAGTTTCAACAAAATGCTTTTAAATCTTTAAAATAAATCAAAATCTCAAAGGAAAAAGCAAAATTTCCGCAATATCACGGGCACCGGTGAGGAGCATCAGCAATCGATCAAACCCCACAGCAATGCCAGTGCAGCGCGGCATGCTGCCAACAGCGGAAAGAAATTGTTCATCGAGGGGATAAACAGGCAATCCCGCCGCGCGACGTTCTTCCTGTTCGGTCATCAGGCGTCGGCGCTGTTCTCTTTCGTCGGTAAGCTCGGAAAAGCCATTGGCCAATTCAATGCCGGCCACATAGAGTTCGACGCGCTCGGCCACGCTCGCATCGCCTGGTTTGAGCCTTGAGAGCGAGGCCATGCTGGCGGGATATTCAATGAGAAAGGTCGGACGATCTCTTCCCAATGTTGGTTCAATCTCGGTGAGAAAGATCTGAAAAAAGACATCATCAAATCGTTCGCATGTTCCCGGCAAACAATACCCGCGCGACAAGGCCGCCTCACGCAATTTTCGACCATCTGTCATTTGAGCGATATCGAGCCCCGTGCGCGTCAAAAACGCCTCGCGCACAGTCAATCGCTCAAAGGGTTCTGTCAAATCGACGCGCGCGTCATCAAATTCAATGCTTCCTTTCAAATCAAACGCTTCAGCCGCGCGCACAATAAGCGCCTCGGTGTCGTCCATAATGGCGTCATAATCGGCGTGCGCTCGATAAAACTCCAACATGGTAAATTCTGGATTATGATGCGGCGCAATCTCGCCATTGCGAAAGACACGCGCCAATTGAAAGATGCGCTCAAAGCCCTCGGCCAAAAGTCGCTTCATGGCATATTCGGGACTGGTGTGCAGATAAAGCGTTTGAGGCCTTCCCGCTGGCGTCTCCGGCACAAATGGTGTTTCAAAAGCACGGATATTGGGCTCCTGCCCTGGCGCGGGCACCAGGCATGGCGTCTCGACTTCGTCAAAACCGCGTTCAGCAAAAAAAGCGCGCGTGACAGCGCTGAGCTGAGCCCGCTGACGGGCGCGACAAAGACGATTAAAGGATTTTGAATTCATTTCATTGATTCCCGTCGATGGAGGTGAATGTGGGGCGATGGTTGCGCCAGGGCGGTAATGGCCGGGGCGCGCCGCCATAAAGATGTCGGACAATTGCGTCGAGATAACGCGCTCCCGCCTGAATACTGAAAGACGAATGGGCCCAGGCGGCGATTTGTGCGCGAATGGCGCGCGTGCGCGGCAATGTGTCAAGCGAACGGCGCAAAATGTGGCGCAATGAATCGATATCGCCGGATTTAAAAACACCGCCCAATCCCGAGGCGCGCACTGCTTCGGCGGCGCCACACGCGTCGCTGCAGATGGCCGGTGTCCCGGCGAGCAATGCCTCTGTGACGACCGCGCCCCATCCGTCGTGGCGACTGGGCAGCACGAGGAGATCGAGTGAGGCCATGACCGCGCGCGCCTCTTCGATCGAGCATCTTCCGCGCCAATCGACGCGCGATTTTCCCAGCGCCTTGACTGCCCGAGCGCGAAGGGAAGCGCCCAAAGGTCCGTCGCCGACGAGACTGAGCGACATATCATCGCGCCCCAGCGTTGCCATGGCCTCGATCAAAAGATCCACGCGCTTGAGCGAAATCATGCGGCCGACGAAACCAATGGTGGGCGTTTGTTTGGGGGTGAAATCATTCTTCTTTGAGGCTGGCTGCAAAAAATACGTAAATGGAAAAACGCGTTTTGAGGGAAAACCGCGCGCGACAAGCCAATCAGCCGTTCGTTCGCCCGTTGCCAATAAAAAATCAGGAATACAATTCCCCCAACGCAATCGACGCGCGTAATCGAGGCGACGCATCAGGCCGCGCATCCCGCGATCATCGATGGTCTCCAGCATGGCCCCCCAGCGCAGGCGGTGGCGCGCGAGCGTCGGCTGAACCTTCTGAATATGTCCATTTCGACAAATACCTTGCGTTAAATGAATGGCGTCTTTGGGAAATTTCAAGGGAATCTCCGCGATGGCGCGAGAATCGATATTTAAATCCACGAGTTGAACGCCCGTGCAGTCTGGCAACGTCCAACCCTGACGCGCGCGCTCTTCGTCGACCGCCAGCCGAGAGACATAACTGGCCTCATGACCGGCTTCGGCCAAAGCCCGCGAGAGGTTGGCCATGTGAGGCGTCATTCCTGTCTGATAAATAATAAAGGCACTCATCGTTTTCTCTAAACAATCCTGCGAAAAGCCTGGACAAGTCGACTCAATGTTTCGCTTCGCCTGACAAGCGCATTCAACCTGGATCGAGCCAATGTCTTGGCGACATACCTCTTGCTCGCGTCCTGAAATCCTTTTTGAGTGTAATTCGCCCAAAACTCTGCCCGATGAGGCGAAGGCGCGGCGGGACGGCGCAATTGCGTCTGCCGGCACGATTCTATATCGCTCTCCACGACTTCCATTCTTTCTGAGGCCTCTGACAACGCCTGTGAGCCCTTGTCGGAATGAATCAACGCCAGAGAGACACCGATATTGTCGGAAAAGTCAGGATGCGCGCGCTCAATGCCCCAATAATCAGCCATGGTCACATCCGAAACACGTCGAGGCGTCGCATAGGGACAGGCGTAGCAAGACGGCCGATGAATTAAGCGCCCATAAAAAAGATGCGAAAAAACGCCCGTCTCTTCCAACAGACCGTTCGCAAAGAGAATCGTTCCCATTCCCGAATGCCAACCAAAACGCTTTGAATCGCGAAACACGACGTTTTTGATCTTTTGCCCTGTCTTTTGTTCACGCCAGGCCAAATAATCGCGCCAGATCATGGGGCTCGGAACGCCATGACAGACAAGATCGCAGAGCAATAAACGCTTTATGTCGATTTTGCCCATCATTAAAAAAGAGCGCAGAGCGGCGATTTGACAAGGGGTGCCACTGAAAAGGACTTCGCGTTTTTGAAGTAAATCGTCGCGAACACTTTGAAAGGTATTTCCGAGATCGCTTTGAACGTATTTGGAGCCGCGCAATGCGTCGCGCGCTTCAATCGTTTCGGCCCGCTGGTGACAGACGATCCAATCAGGACAAAATCCCGCGCCATAAACGACACCGCCGCGCGATAAAATCGGGTCAGACAAAAGTGTGAACAAACCGCCCGACTGACTCTGGCCACGAATGGCGATGTTGCGGTGCTTGACCGCCAAAACTTTCAGAGGATTTATTGTGGAATCGTTTTCTGGCGAATTTTTCGCTTTTTGATCGCGCTGAAAAGCGCAGACACGACGGCATAAACCGCAATCAACACAGGCGGATCTGTCCACGACAGGATAAAGAAAACCTTCACTGTCAGGCCAAAGAGATAAAGCGCCGCGCGGGCATATTTGAACGCAGGCGGTGCAACCGCAGCAATTCTGACGCGCCTCAAAGATTTTCATGTCGCGCCTCCAAATGCCATTTTGACCCGGCGAACGAGAGACAGAACAATGTGGCGCTGAAAAAGAAGATTCACGCCTATCGTCACCAACGCGGCCCAGGCGCTGACATAAACCGCGTCGCGAACCCATTCAATCGGCGTCTCTGGACTCACCCCAATCCAATGACAGGGAAGAAAAATAATCGCGCTTGTCCCCAATGTTTGCAGGATGCGCCAAACGCCCTCGCGCACTGATAAATGCGTCAGGTGTCTGGGGATAAAAATGGCCAAATCAATGGTGCGGTAAACATTGGAAAGAATCATCGCCACAGCCAGGCCAACGAGTCCAAAATAAGGCGTCAACATCAGGCCAAAGACAACAATGATGGCGCCCTGCACCGTGCTTTGAACGCGCGTCTCTCGATAGAGGCCCGCGGCCGTCACCAGCATTCCCTGGGGGGTCTTGATGGAATAAAAGAATCCGTCCAACGCCAGAAGAAAGGCGAAAAGCGGCTGGTGATAATCTGCGTCCCGCACATTCGCGGTATACAAGTCGACAAATGATACCAACATGACAGCGGTGACCGCGTAAAAAAACGCGACCAGCGCGTAAAAGACAACTTCAAACTCGCGCGACGCTTTTTGCAGGACGATCTTTTCCTGACGGGCAATGACGTTACCGAATCCCGGAGAAATCGCGCCTGTCAAAACACTCAAGATACTGGAGACACCGACAAGCACCATATAATGGATGGCATAGACGCTGACCGTCCTGAGATCTAAAAAAACAGTCGCGATGACGACAGGCGCCGACGTTCGAATCATGCCGAGAATTTGCAGATAAAGCACATCCCAGCGCTTTTCGAGCGCTTCAGTCAATGGCGGCGCGTCAAATCGAATAAATGGCGCGCTTTTATTGACATACCACGAAAGAATGCCCGCGCGGACGCAGAGGGGCAAGAGCAGCGCGAGATAGACAAAGGTCAGCGGACAGCCAGCGCGCGCGAGTCCATAAATCAGGCCTATCGTGAGAAATTCAGAAAGCGCGGACGCCAACGAGACAACCCAGACCTTTTGACTGGCGATCAAAAAAGCGCGGTATTTTGAGACCGCGAAAAACTCGATAAACGCCTTGCCTCCGAGCGCGAAGGCGAGCAGCGTCACCATGGCGCGCGGCATTGCCTCGGTTCCCTTCAAAACGGGATAAAGAAAGGCCAGGCCGCAGACCAGCAACAAAAAGATTAAACCGACTTGCAGATAGAGTTTTCGGACCGCAGATAAAACGCCACTGATTTGTTTCTCATCTCTATCCGCCAGCGGTTTGTAGAGCGCCAAAATACTCGCTCCGGCCAGGCCCGCCTCGACGATTTTTAATCCACTGATAAATTGATTGAGCGAAGAGATAAGGCCATTGAGCTCTGAACCATAAAAGTTCAGAATAAATCGGGGGACAATGAGGCCGGACAAAATGAGGATCGCCTGATAGACGCCATTGGCCCCCATATTTTGAATAAATCGACTTGTCCGCGAAGCGTCAGCCACGGAAGGAATCCCTCAAATACGCCATCGATTGCGCGCGCGCCGCCTGAAGCCGTTTTTCGACCGCGTTCCAATCAATCGCGCAACTATCCATATCGCGTTCAAGCATCGCCGCGTCCATGCGGCCGCGTTCCTGAAGCCCCAGCAGCGTCAGAATGTTGTCCACGCGCGCGTTGACGGCGCCGTGACCATCGACAACTTCCGATAAAAAAGGTTTTTGGAGGATGATCGAAAACGCCGTTCCGTGAAATGAATTGGTCAGGACAAACTCGGCGCCTCGCATCAGGCCAATGAATTCGGATGGACTCTGCGGCAGGAAAAACTCACGCCCCATTTGCCGCAAATCCGGCGCCACCCAGCGGACGAGCCAACCATGTCGCGCGGCCAACTTGCGGGCGAGGCGAATCATGTTGGGACTCGCGCGATTTTTATAGATTAAAATATATTTATTCTTTCGGATTCGAAACGGCGCCTCGGAAATTCTGAGCCATTCATCCGCCGACAAAAGAAAGGTCGGATCGAGAACCACGGGCACCTGTTTTCCCGTCAATTTCCGGACAAAGCTCGCCCCGCGTTCTTCCCGCGCTGACAACCGCGCCCATCCCTGAAGTTGCGCGCGATACCAATCCTCGTCGTCCCTATTGATCCGGGCCCCACCAAAGCTCGGCGCATAGGCGACGCGCATATTCTCGGGCGCGAAATCGAGAAAATACACCCCGTCGCCACCGGTCATGTCGCGATTCCAGACCTGATCGCTTCCAGAGACGAAATAATCGAATTCATCGACAATGGAGGCGATGTCCGCGGCATTGACCCGCCGTGTGAGCGACAAATGGCGCTGACAAAACAGCTTAAAAGGCCTTTTTTTGGCAAGATAGGCCGGGGAATTCAAAACCTGAAAAAGATATCGCGACAGTCCAAAGGCTGCACCTCGCCGCCAATGGACTCGCCTGGGAATGGCTGGGCGCTCAATCGCGGGACAAAAATAATCGACGACGCGGACATCAATATCGGGGGAAAGGCGAGCAATCGCCTGTTGCAATGCGTATGTTTGCAGAATGGCGCCATAATTGAGGGCGCGATGAAAGGTGAGAATGCCGATGCGCTTGCGCAGACACGGCCGCCGCGCGTTAAAAGTATTCATTTATCCGCGCTCCCCTACCCTATTTCCGCCACCTTGGCGCCAAAGAGGCCGTTGATCTCGCGGACAAGGTCGTCGTCAGCGCTGACCCGTAAGGCCTCAGGGAGCTGAAGGCTGACGCATCCCTGCATTGGCACATTGACGCGCAGGCTGACGCCCAATTTGCCCGGCCGCTTTTCTAAAAGATCGCGCAGCGCGATGATTTTAGATTCGTCGACATCCGGCGCGTTCAATTCAATTTCCAATTCCTTGGCGCGCTTGTTGCGCACCGCGATCAGGCTTTCGACTGATTCGACAATGAGCTCGGCTTTGGCGTTGTCGTCGTCGCGGTTGCTGATTTGAACGCTGCCATGAATGAGCAGCGGCTCATCGCCCTTGAGCAGGGTTTCCCAGTCGGAAAACCCCGGACGCGGGCCGGCTTTTTGCCATTTGCCGTCAACCTGGACACTGCCGCCGCCCTCTTTGGCAGGGAAAAAGACGAGATCAACCGATCCCGATAAATCCTCCAGCGTTCCCCAGGCCATTTTTTTACCCGACTGCGTTACCTTCTCACGCAAGGCCGCGATAACGCCCGCGACCGCGATCTTTTTCTTTTCTTTTTGCTCCTGAACCTTTGCGCAGGGCATGGCCAGGCGTCGGAGCTCGCGGGCGTATTGGTCGAGTGGATGGCCCGAAATATAAAATCCAATGCCCTCTTTTTCGTATTGCAGGCGCTCCTTTTCCGGCCATTCGGCGCCAGTCGCATAATCTTCGGCAATCGCGGATTTGCCTGTCTTTTTAGCGATGATACCGAACAGCGATTTTTGGCCACTGGCGCGATCGCGCTGCGCGCTCTGTCCTTGCTCCACCGCGCGTTCAATCGAGAGAAAAAGTCTGTGCCGCGCGACTTTGGTGAAATCAAAGGCGCCTGTCTTGATGAGGCTTTCGAGGACCTTTTTGTTGACCCGCTTGAGGTCGACCCGGTCGCAAAAATCAAACAAACCCTTGAACGCCCCGCCCTTGCTCCGTGCCTCTAAAATCGCCTCGATGGCCGCTTCGCCCACGCCCTTGATGCCGCCCAGGCCAAAGCGGATTTTGCCTTCAAAAACTGAAAAATCGAGGTCCGATTCATTGACACACGGTGGCAACACCTCAATGCCGGCGGCGCGACCATCGGAAATATGGGCCACGACCTTATCGGTCACATCGCGCTCGCTGGAGAGCAGGGCGGCCATGAATTCGACTCGGTGATGCGCCTTGAGCCAGGCTGTCTGCATCGTCACCATGGCGTAGGCAGCCGCGTGCGATTTATTAAACCCGTATTCGGCGAATTTCTCCATCATATCGAAAATTTCGCCAGCCACCTTTTCGTCGACACCATTTTTGATCGCGCCTTCCATAAAGCCGACGCGCTCCTTTTCCATGACCTCCTTTTTCTTTTTGCCCATGGCGCGGCGCAAAAGATCGGCGCGTCCCAAGCTGTAACCGGCCAGAACGCGGCTGATGAGCATAACCTGCTCTTGATAAACAATAACGCCGTAGGTGTCCTTGAGAATAGGTTCGAGCTTTTCATGGGCATAGGTGACCGGCTCGCGCCCGTGCTTGCGGCGAATAAAAAGATCGACCATTGAAATATCGCGGCCAGGCAGCTTCTGGCGCAGTGGGCCAGGGCGATAGAGCGCGCCAGCGGCGATAATATCCTCGAAACAGCTCGGCTTGAGCGCCTTGACCATTTCGGTAAATCCCTGCGACTCCATCTGGAAGATGCCCGCCGTGTCACCCTGGGACATCAGGGCAAAGGCCGCGTCGTCATTCAGTGGCAATGTTTCGGCGCTGATACGCTCGCTCTCGGGCAGGCGCCGGTTGACCAAATCAATGGCGCTTTGAATAATCGTCAGATTTTTGAGGCCTAAAAAGTCGAATTTGACGAGGCCCGCCTGCTCCACCTCTTCCTTGGCGTATTGCGTGATCCAGGTGTCGTCGCCCTTGTTTGATTTATAAATAGGGACATAATCAAAAAGCGGTTTATCGCCGATGACAATACCCGCGGCATGCATTCCCGTCTGGCGGTGCAATCCCTCCAGCGCCATCGAGATTTCGAGCAGATCCTTTGTCGTGATCTCATGAGGTTCGCTTTCACCAGGCGCCACCATCGAAACACCGAGCGACTGCGGCTCATCGATCATCTTTTTGAGCTCAGGCTCGCCCTGGACCTGTTTATCCTTGGGCACCTTGGGATTATCGGCATTTCCAAAAATAGCGTCTTTGAGCGACAGGCCGAGCACATCTGGAATCAATTTAGCAATGCGGTTTGTCTCCGCCGGAACGACGCCCATCACTCGACCGACATCTTTGACCACGCTTTTGGCCTTGAGCGAGCCATAGGTGATAATCTGCCCAACATTTTCGCGACCATAAAGTTCCGTGACATGATCAATCACTTTGTAGCGATTGGTCTGACAGAAATCGACGTCAAAGTCGGGCATTGAGACGCGCTCAGGATTAAGAAAGCGCTCGAACAGCAAGTCATAGGGCATCGGATCGAGATCTGTGATGCGCAGCGACCAGGCGGCAATCGATCCGGCGCCGGAACCGCGCCCCGGTCCCACCGGACAACCATTGTTTTTGGCCCAATTGATAAATTCCTGAACGATGAGGAAATACCCGGAAAATCCCATCTTCACAATGACGCCGATCTCGCGCTCCAGGCGCTCGCGGTATTTGTCCGGATCAAATTTATCGCCGCGGCGCCGCAATTCCCCAAACCGCTTTTCCAGGCCAGAACGCGCCTTACGGGTAAATATCTCGTCCTCGGTGCCTTCGCCGTCGATCTCGGGGCGAATAGGATAAGACGGCGGCCTGGGGTTGCCGAGATTGAGCTTGAGGTTACACATCTCGGCGATGCGAACGGTATTGGCCACCGCCTCGGGAACATCGGCAAAATGCGCGGCCATTTCCTCGGGGCTTTTGATATAATATTCCGCCGACTCGTGATGAATTCGATGCTCGTCCTTGAGTGTCTTATTGCTGGCGATACACATCAGGATTTCCTGAGCGCGCGCGTGCTCTTTTTTGATGTAATGGCAATCATTTGTCGCCACCAGGGGAACGCCCGTGTCTTCTGAGAGCTGTTTGAGCGCCTCGTTGACGCGGATTTGCTCCTTCATCCCATTGGGTTGGATTTCGAGAAAGTAATGGCCAGGCTCAAAAATGCTCTTAAATTCCTCGATGGTGGCCTTGGCCGCGTCATTTCGACCGTGCAAAAGGTGTTGCGCCACCTCGCCGCCCAGGCATGCGCTGCAACAAATGAGGCCTTTTGAATGCTTGGCCAACAGCGGTTTGTCGATGCGCGGATGGTAATAAAAACCGTCGATGTAGGCCTGCGAAGAAAGGCGGCGCAAATTGGCGTAACCCTCGGCATCCTTGGCCAGAAGCACGAGGTGGTGAGCCACGCGCTCGGTCTTGTTGGTGCGGTCGGGCGCTGTGTAGGCCTCTGTGCCGATGATGGGCTTGATGCCAGCGGCCGTGGCCTGCTTGTAGAAGTCGATGGCGCCGAACATATTTCCGTGATCGGTAATCGCCACAGCGTCCATGCCGAGCTCGGCGACAGTCTTGATCAGATCCTTCATGCGGATGGCGCCGTCGAGAAGGCTGTAAAGCGTGTGCAGGTGCAGGTGGGTGAAGGCAGACATGTTCACTCCTGAAAAGGGGAGGCGCAAAGGGGGGCGGGGCCCTAGTCGAAGAACGCCCGAGACGCAACCTCATTGTTTTTGTTTTTATTTTGTTTTTTACCTTTAGTTTTTGTTTTCTTTTTCGTTTCCCATAAACATAACTTCCCAGCAAGCTCGATTTAATTTATTGAAAAAGACGCGTTTCCGAATTGTTTTATGTTTTAAACATTTAAAAACGTTTTATTGGAGCTCCGCTTCACCGCTCGGAAAGCGCGATTTCTCTAAAGATATTTATCTTTAAAAACAATCATTCCAAGACGCCGCTCGGAAAGCGCGGACCGCGAGTGCGTCCGACACACTTGATGTGCCCTCAATTCACGAGGGGGAAAAACCAATGGTTGTTTCCCCCTCGTGGCTCCCCTTTTTCCTTACCCGCCCC
>JAFVYB010000105.1 GCA_017500825.1 Myxococcaceae bacterium
CCGAATCCGAGCTCCCGTAAAAAAGCCAAAAATAAAATCGAGCAAATACCGCTCGTCTGAGGGGCGGGAAAGGAAAAGGGAGAGCGCGAGAGGGAAAAAACATGGGTTTTTCCCGCTCGCACAATAACGAATTAAATTCGGTCGTTCGGGGCAGAGCGGGCGCCGACACGCCAATGTTAATTCAAGACAATGCCCTGCCGATGTCGATTCAAACAGCTGACATGAAATATCAATTCGGGACGATGAAAGGGACGTTTGTGAGTTGAAATCAAACCTCTGGCATGCTCGAATGCCGCCGCGTTTGACACACACCCCAACGCGAAAGGAACGCGAGATGAGATATTTTTCTTTGTCGCTGTCGCTCTTGGCGCTTTTGAGTTTGTCGCTGGGTTGCTTGAATGAAGAGGGCGCTTCATTCGGAGAAACCGGAATGGAAAACACTATTGTCGCGGACGCTGGGCCGCCGCCGGGCGACCAAACATCGGACGCGAGCGCCGCCAATCAGGAGGAACCTCCGCCGGAATTGCCGCTCGTCGACCCGGATTGCCCGAGTTTACGCCTGATGGAATTCAAATCCGCCGAGGGTGGCCTGATCAACCTCGCCTTTACCGAATTGCATATACCAAAGAAATTTTTAAGCGAAAAAACAAAGATCACCATCGCGCGCTACGGTGTATCAGAAAAAGCTTCACAATATGATTATTATATTTTTCTCCCAAAAGACCTAAAGGCGACATATCGAAAATTTAGCATCACGGCATTTATAGAAAAAAAAAGGATGCTGCGATTCCTGTGCAAGATATCGTTTGGGGGTATCTCCATAAAAATGATTTCTGGCGCGCTTCGGCGAACTATAAAACCAGTGGATCTGGTAGTTTTATCGGATTCTTTCGAATGTTTGGCAAGATTGGACTTCGGGAAGATATTCGACAGCAATCAACTCTTTGTCCGACGAATGAAAATAAAAAATCAAAAAGCGGAACTTCAGTCAATGATGCCCCTGGAGGTCAAACTTATTGGGGAAGGTGCTTTGAAGCGGAATACAAATTGACGACCGAGGGATGCGAAAATTATGGCGCCATTTGTCACAAGGGCTTGGTGGGCAATTTTTTGTGTGAGAGCTGTGTTGTCAAAACAGATTGCAGCGGTTCATCCAGTTTGCAATGCTGCCATACATGCGAAACCGATCCAGACATGCAGCGCGATTTTCCCTGCTCAGAGACTACGCTCTCTTTGGTTTCAGAAGACATTGAGTGCTATATTAGTGAGTATTTTACATCTTGTTCAGATTTTAAGGAAGGAAAGACTCCTCTTGGTGGATTCAATGCAGAAACTGAGGTCCGATTCGATTCAATTGAAAAAATTGACACGGCGCATTCAACAAAAAATGGGCAAACCTGCGTCGTCGCCCAAACGACAAGCGTGACCGTCTCTCCGACAACAATTTTAAGATATCCCAAAATTGAGAGTTTATCAAACACTTGTGCTGAATTTTGGCCACGATTTGATTGTGAATTGCGAAAGCACGAGGAAGAACACTATCATATCGGCTTATCGGCCTGCGAAAATATACGTATAGCCCTCTCAGGATTGATGTCCGAGGAATACTGCGCTGAGAATTTTTCTCAAGCAGAATCAATGGCTCGAAAAAATTTGACTGAATACATTGATAAAATAAAAGAAGACATCTATCGTTCTGGCCAAATTGAGCAGGATGACTTTGATGTCAGGACAAATCATGAAAATCTTTATTTTATCTGTTCTTGTTGAATGGAATCCTAGGTAAAACTAAAAACAAACATAATCTCATTGAAGAGTGAATACCCCTGGCCTTGCGTCGGGGGGCTTTTATTTCTTTGTCGTTCTGATTGCGACAGAATCGTCCTGCTGTGGCAAAAAAATCGCGCACATAACTGTCGAAAACAAATAAAACCACCGTATTGAATAGGTTTGGCGTTTTTGTCGTGCCTTTTTTCCGCCCAAGCGCCGAATCTGGCCGGTCGAGGCGTTCAAAATTAAATCGAGCAAATAAAACAGGCCATTGAGGCGCTTAGGGCGGGCATTTGTCCGGCGGTCCGCAGCCGGCCCCACCTTTAGGTGGGAGCGAGGACCGACGGTTGCGCAAGGAAAAGGGAGAGCGCGAGAGGGAAAAAACATGGGTTTTTCACTCTCGCACAATGACGAACTAAATTCGGCCGTTCGGGGCAGAGCGGGCGCCGACACGCGATGTCAATTCAAGACTTTGACACGCCAATGTCGATGGCGATTCGGGATTTTAAAAATCAACTCGTGAGTCGAAACAAATAAATCCAAAATAAATCCCAAACAACTCCCCGAAAGGGCGTCCGTCAGCAGTGTTCGCTTCCCGACAGACCGATTTTATTCCCGCATCCCCCCAAAAAAATTATCATTTAAAACCATCCACCCCACCCCTCCCACCCCGCCCTACCCTCCAACACCTCCCGCCCCGTTAAAATACACGTTCGCGAAATCAAAATCAGCGAATCATTTGGGGGATGTCGCGTCAACGGGCGTGAAGAATTGAACAAAGGCCGGGCGCCGGAGCCCAAAAACTCAATAAATTAAATCGAGCTAATTCAGGTTCAAATCAAAATAAAAAAGCGCACAGCAGGAAACAAACTGCCGTGCGCCGAAGCACAAAAACAATAAGACATGCGCTGAAGCGCAGTGTTTTGCACCGGCCCGTGTGGAAACGCGGCTTTTGATAAATCGCGTTTTTACATTGGATCCAAATACATCAGGCTTTCATCGATGGTGGGCGCGGTGGGGGCGAGTGTCAGGCGCACGGCGGCCTGATCGCCTTCATGAAGGCGGACGCGTTGGGCGCTGAGCGCGCGGGTCCAGGGATTTTCTCGCGCCACGAGGACGTAATCGCCGGGCGGCAGGTGCTCGAAGCGCGCGGTGCCGTCGATAAAGGGCGCGCTTTGCGTGGCGCCTGTCTGGGCCGAACCGTTCTCCTGAATGAGCAGGGCGTAACGGGCGAGGGGGCTGTCGATGGTGGCGTTCAGGCGGGCGCTGGCCTGTTCCAGGTCAAAGTCGAGGCGCGCGGTTTGGGCAGGCGCGAGCGCGACGCGTCTGGTTTCGGCGATGGCGCGGCCCATGGCGCGTTCGGCGCGGCAGCTGACGGTGACTTCGGCGCGGCCCTCCCAAAGCGCGATGGCCGGGATCCGATAGTGGCCCCGCGCGTCGCTGAAGGTCTCGGTGGCGGGATCGCCGGACACAGACAAACGGGCGCCGACAATGGGTTGACCGCGTCTGTCGCGCACCTGGCCTTCGACCGCTGCCTGGCTGGGCAGGTGGAGCGTGATGTCCGCGGAGAGGTCGCCTTCGATGGGCATGGTGACGGCCACGTCGTCGCCGCACAGGCTGTGGGCGCAGGCGCTGAGATAGACGCGCTCGCCCGATGGGACGCCTGTGAGAGTGAAGGCGCCGTCGGCCCGGCTCGTCGTGAGGCTGCTGTCTGTGCTCGACAGGCCGCTGAGGGTGACCTGGGCGCCCGGGACCGGCTGTCGCCGCGCGTCGAGAACGTGTCCGTGGACGCTGCCTGTGCGCGAGAGGACGAGGT
The DNA here is from genome assembly GCA_017500825.1 of Myxococcaceae bacterium. Lineage (GTDB taxonomy): Bacteria > Myxococcota > Myxococcia > Myxococcales > UBA5297 > UBA1203. Next base: position 3,587 of record JAFVYB010000105.1, read on the forward strand.
CGCCGAGATCGGTCGCGTCGCCGCCCGAGAGCGTCACATCGCGTGTCAGCGTGGCCTCGTCCGGAGCGCGAACTGTCAGAAAAAGCCCGCCTGTCTCTGCCGCCTGCCTCGCGATCGGATCGAGGGTGAGTTCGAACGTGCCGTCCTGGGCGCTGAACAGGTGTCCGTTGACAGAAAAGCGCGGGACAGGGCGCTGACGCGCGTCGAGGAGGCGGCCGCGGACGAGGTGTTCGCGCGCGTCGAGTTCGAGTTCGGCAAAGCCGTCGGTGGCGGACATCCAGCGCGAGGCAAAGGCGTCTCCCAGCGTGGCGCTCAGTTCAAACGTCGCGGACTCGCCCTCGGTCGACAGCCCCTGGAGCGCGAAGTGCCCTGTCGCGTCGCTCAGCGCGCTGACGGGCCTTGGCTGATGCGCCGTGACGCGCGCGCCAGAAGCGGGCTGGCCGGAAGGCAAACGCACCAGGCCTTCGAGTGTGGCGCCCACGGTCAATTCGACGCGGCCCAAATCCAGCTGTTCGCCCTCAGTGAGCGGCACGTCGCCAAGGCGCGTTTCGACAAAGCCCGGGGCCGAGGCGATCACGTCGTAGACGCCCGCGGTCAGTCCGGCGAGGGACAGCGCGCCATCTTTGCCCGAGGGGAAATCCGAGAAAAACGCCTGCCCTGTCTGGCGCGCGCTCGCGGTGGCTGGTTCGGCGCGAAGACGCGCTCCGGCAAGGGGCTGTCCGCTCGCTTCCGACACCGCTGTGGCCGCGATTTGGGCGCCGGGGGCGAGTCGGAGCACGACATCGTCCGCTGGCGCTTCGGTGGAGACGGCCGCGCCGCCCAGCGCCGAGTGATGGGCCTCGATGGTGACCAGCCCTGGCGACTCGACGTCGAGTCGAAACCGCCCGCTGTCGTCGCTGAAGGTCGAAGTCATCGCGTGGCCGCGCGAGAGGACGACTTGAACGCCGGGAACAGGCTGTCCGTCGTGGCGCACGATCTGGCCGCTCACGCTTTGGCGCTGTCGCAACTCGAAGACGAGCTCCTCGACGCCGCCGGTGCCATCGAAAGGCAGGGGCATGGTCTTTGCCTGAAACCCCTCGGCCGAGGCGATCACGGCGCTGCCGCGCGGCACCCCCAAAAGCTCGAAGGCGCCTGTCTCGTCGCTCTGGCCCTCGGCGCCGGGCGCCTCCAAAAACAGGGCGCGCACCTGGGCCTGGGCAATCGGCTGCCCTGTCAACGCCTCGCGGACCACACCCGACACGCACAGACCTTCGACAAGGCGCAAAGAAACGGTGGATGGCGGCGCGTCGTCCGCAGAACAGCGGACAGCCATCTGCGCCGAGGCGTTGCCGAGCGTGGCCAGCAAGTCGTAGCGCCCCGGAACGAGTCCCTCGAAGGCGAAGCGTCCCTGTGAACTGGCCGCGATCGCCTGTTGCCAGCCATCGACGCCGCTGAGCCGTATCCGCGCGCCGCCCGCCGGCTGTCCCTGGGGCGTTGAGAGCTGTCCGTCGATGGCGCATGGCGCCTGGAGCACAAGTGCGAGATCGCCTGATTCGTGCGCGGGACTGAAGCGCGCGCTTGCCGCGAGGTAGCCGGGGGAAGTGGCGACGAGGCGGTGGGGCGCGGCGTCGAGGTCGTCAAAAGCAAAGCGGCCCTGGGCGTCTGTCTGGACGAGGCGCGCGCGCGGCGTGTGAAGCGACAGCGCGGCGACCGTGGCCTCCTCTATGGGGCGGCCAGAGGCGTCGGACACGCGGCCTGTGATGGCGGTGGCTGGCCCGAGGTGAATGTGGAGCGGCGTTTTTGGGTCGGCGTGAGGCTGGCGCAGGGATTGGGCGTCGAGGCGCAGCGTGGCGCGTTCGCTTTCGGCCGAGAGGGCCTCGACAAAGACGACCGCCTCCGCATCCGGCAGCGTCAGCTGGAAAAATCCCTCGTCGTCGCTCAGGACCACCTCGCGCGGCGCAGGCCAGTCGAGCGCGTCCGACTCGATCCAGCGGACAATGTCAGAGGTGGCCTCCGGACACGGGCAGCGCGCGATCGCCGGGTGTTCGCGCAGGCACGGCCGCTGCCACAGTTCGTCCTGTGAGCGCGCCACGGTGAGGCGAATTTCAGCCGCGGCGACTGGCTTTCCCCGGCTGCTCCAGACGCGACCGGTCAGCGACAGTGCCTCGGCTGTCCCGGGCGTTCTGTCGAGGGAGACTGACGGCGGGTGGACGCGTCCTCGTCGAGCCACCCCACTGCCTGCGACATCGCGGCTTGAGGGATCGACCAGACCAAAGAGCAGCGCGAACGCGGCGAGCGCTGTCAGGAACCAAAAAATCACGCGCTTTTTCATTTGCACTCCCTGCTGCGCCTTTGGCCAAGTCGCCCGCCCGCCGCCTCTCGCCTGTCCCACCGCGCCTGAACGCGCCCGTTCTCCAGAGGGAAACCGCCATGTCCCCGCTCCTTTTGATGGCCTCGGCCCTGCTCGCGGCCACGCCCACGCCCTGGCTCCTCTACATCGATCTCGCGCGCGACGAGGCGACCGCCGACATCGTGGCCGCCCGCCCTGACGAGAAGAAATCGCTCCTCACGCTCGACATCCTGCCCAACCACGCTCCGCACGCGCGCCTCTCGCCCGAGGGTGGAACGCTCTTTTTCACGCGCCACACCGTGCCCAACCACCTGGAGCGCACCGGAGAGCTCGTCGCGTTCGACCTGAAGCGCCGCGCCACCCGCCTCGTGGCCCAAAACGTCGACGCCGAACCGCCGCTCGCGCTGAGCGATGACGCCGTGGCCTGGTTTGAGACGATCGAGACGCGTCCGGCGCAGGAGAGCGACGAATTCGACCGCGCGACCATCGCTCTTTTTGCCTCGGCCGATGGAGAGAGGCGCGAGCTCGTCCGCTTCAGGGACATCTATGGCGCCCACTTCGCGGGCATCGCCGACAGCGGCATCGTCCTCTACGTCGTCACCCCAAAGGAGGCGGCCTTCTACCTGCTGCCGCTCGATCGGCGCTTCATCGAGAAAAGCCGCGCGCCTGTGCGCGAGTCGTCCCGTCAGACGCCTGTCCCGCGCGCCGCCATCGAGGCCGAAGTCGAGGGCATGATTCCCTCAGGTCTGACGCGCCTCGCCGCCGCCCCCACCGGTCCAGTGGCGAGGGAATTCACCGTTCGCGGCGACAGACTCTTTTTTGGCGCCCTCACGCGCGACCGAACAGAGAGCGCGCTTTACAGCCTCACAGTGCCCGGCCTGGACGAGCTCAACGCGCGTGGCGACAGCGACAGCGCCCCGCGTCTCGTCACCCAGAAACTCGCCCTGACCGGCAAGCGCTCCCCCGCGCCGATTGTGACGCGAGAGGGGCTTCTCTACGCGCGCGCCGAAGGGTCTGGTGAGGCGCTCCGGCGGCGGGACTGGGCGTCTTTGAAGGCGGCAGGAGACATGGCGGGCGTTCCAGCGACGCGACAGAGCGCGGGCAACGCGAGGGCGGGCGAACAAAAGCTGCTCAGGACGCGCGGCACCATGCGGGCGCTCTGCGCTGACAGTTCGGGAAAGGTGATCGCCGTGCGCCGCGCCTTTGAGGGACAGGCGGAACTCCTCTGGATCGAACCGGACTCGGGCACGACGCGCCGCATCAGGACGCGCGAGATCAACGAGGCCATCGGCTTTGTGGAGGGCATCGAATGAAGACGGTCAAACCCTTCGCGGTGAAAAGCCTGGCCACGGCACTGGCCACAGCGCTTTTCGTCAACCTCTTCGGGACATCCACCGCCGCTGCCGCCTGCAACACGAACACCAATTGCCGCGTGCAACCCGTCTATGGCCGCGCGCCCTGCGACGACGAGGTTCCCGATCTCGTGGCCCAGGTCTGCCGCAACGACTTTGGCACCGAAGGGCCGAGCATCCCGACCATCAAGACCGGCGCCGACGGCGCGACAAAGGTGACGGCGTCGATGCCCTGCCTCCTCTTCAAGGTGATGACCTTCGTCGAGTCGTCCTGGCAGATGTTCTGCGCCAGCAGCTGCGGTTCACAGGGACTGACGATGATCGGCGGCGGCTGTGGCTACGGCTATTCGCAGATCACGACCGGCATGCGCGCCTCGGACCTGGCGAACAACACCTCGACCAGCTTCGACGTGAACAAGGTCGCCAGCAGCGCCACCTACAACCTCGCCACCGGCCTGCAGTTCATGGTGAACAAATGGAATGGCCGCAAAGCCGTCGGCACGCGCGACCCGGAGGTCATCGAGCACTGGTATTACGCGGTGTGGGCCTACAATTCGTTCAGCTGGAAGAACAACCCGCACAACCCCAACTACCCCGCCGATCGCACGCCCTGGTATTGCGCCGGCACTTCGTCGCGCAGCAGCTATCCGTATCAGGAGGCCGTCTGGGGCTACATGCGCTGCCCGCCGTCGCGTTCAGGCAAAGCGCTGTGGACAGGTGCCGAGATCTCCTACCCCTACATCGCCGAGATCTGCTCGACCGAAGGCTGCTCGCCCGCCGCGCTCTCCAATCCCCTGCCGAACCACAAGGACCCCTGCCAGAAGGGCCAGAGCGGGCAGGTCTATGATCCGGCGAAGGTCGTCGACAGCGACGGCGACGGGACTGCGGACGCGGATGATTGCGCGCCAAACGACGCTGCGATCCATCCAGGGGCGGACGACATCTGCGACGGCGTCGACAACGACTGCGACAACGCCATCGACGAGAGCGCGACGTGTCCAGAGGGTGAGATTTGCCAGAGTGGCCAATGCGTCGAGCCGCCTGTGGACCTCCCGGACGCCGGAGCGCCGGAAAACAGCGCGGACGACGCGGGCGAGCCCCCAGCCGAGGGCGACGCGGGGCCCACCGAAGGCGATGCCACCATGCCTTCCCCCGCCGAATGCGTCTGGCTCTACGACTGCCCCGACGGCTACGTCTGCCACGAGGGGCGCTGCCTGCAGGACCCGGTCCTCGACCCAGACTCGGATGGCGAGACAGACACTGGCGGCGCCGATCTCGTCATTCAGCTGCGCGCGTCCGGGTGCGGCTGTCAGCAGGCCATGACCGACGCCTGGGCCTGGGCCATCGGGCTCATCGCCACGCTCTTCGGATTTGCCAGAAGTCGACGACGCGGTTGACGCCCACCCAGCGCGCCCGGTTTTGGCGCGGCGCGTCTTAAACGATAGGTCGATGTCCACTGACTTGGATTTTGTGTCCGCCGCTCTTTTTCGTTGGCCGCCCCTTGCCATTCCGACTAGGTTCCGCCGCTTTTTTCACGGCCCCACCCCTTCAGAGGGGAGGCCCCGCCAGCTTTCGCATGGAGGATTCATATGTCTTCTGACCTTAAAAAAACGCCCCGAGCCTTTGGCCTGGCGCTGACCCTGTGCGCCACCGCCCTCTTTGGCTGCCAGACCTTTGAGATGGAAAAGGTCGAGCCCAAGGCCGTGGCCGCCGAGCAGGTGGACATCGCGGTGCAGGGCAAGATGGACAAATCGCTCATCACCTTGGTGATCGATAAGTCTGGCTCGATGCTCTACGGCGTGGCGGATCCGAATGGTTCCTGCCGGAATGACGCCGAGGCGCTGGGCTACGATCGCGCTGGCGACTGTCGCTGGAACTCGCTTCTGGACGTGTTCGTGGGGGCAGCGGACGGATCGAGCGAGGGCTTTTTGCGCAAAAGTCAGCAGATGAACGATGGCAAGGGCAGCGCGTTGTTTGGTCTGGCGACGTATCCGGTGGGCGCGGCGTGCGATTCGGGCAACGTGGACGTGCAGCTGAGTGAGACCGACGACAACGTCGAGCAGATCATCAACGCGCTGACCGCGATTAAGCCCGCGGGCGGCACGCCGACAGCGCCGACGCTCAACAACCTCCTGCTCCAGGACGCGCTGCTCAACACCGAGACCAAGACGCGCCAGCGCTTTGTGATGTTGCTGACGGACGGCTCGCCCAACTGCAACGCCTCGCAAGCGAACAAGGAGCGTTGCGACGCCTGCAACGCAGACAATACTGCCGAAGGCTGCAACGACCTGACCTCGCTCATTCCGGACACAGACCTGATGCGCTGTTATCCCACCAACTCGGCGTATATCGCGGGCCAGGGAACGACCTGCGACCTCGGGCAGCACCCGGATCTGTATGGCACCGACTGCCTCGACATGGACCACACGGTGGAAGCGATTGAGGCGCTGCGGGCCAAGGGCGTCGACACATTCGTGATCGGATTTGGCAACACGGGCGACGATCCTGCGACCAGGCTCACGCTCAACGCCGCAGCCATCGCCGGTGGACATCCTGTGGGTGAGAATGGCGACGACATCCGCTTCTATGAGGCGACGAACACCGACACACTGGCCGCCGCGCTCGAAGAAATCCTCAACGCCGCCACCGGCTGCTCCTTCCAGCTCGATCCCCTGCCGAGTAGCTGCGCAGATGTTCAGATTAACCTCGTGACGACCGCCACGCAGGAGGTCCGCACGCTCGTGCTCAATCAGGAGTGGACCTGCGAGGAGACGCGCGACGACGCGGGCAATCTCACAAACGTGACAGTCACCATTCTCGACACAGAGACCGACAAAATCTGCACGGACAGGTTGATGGAGTCGGCGACGGGCACCTACGAGCTCAAATTCATCTATCAGGTGACACTGTGACGCTCGAAGCCGCCTAAATCCGGCCAACAAACGGCAACACGCGACGGCGCCTTGTTCTCCTTGGAGAGCGGGCGCCGTTTTTTATGCGCCAGCGCCTCTCGTTCCCGCGCTCCCCTCCCCTTTGTCATTTCCACGGCGCGTCCCTAGCTTGCGGGCGGGGCTGACGGGCCAGGCGGGAGGGGGAACATGGCGGGCGGGCGCATTGAGGTGCGGCAGTGTTGGGGGCGAAGCTGGCGGGCAGGCGCATTGACCGCGTCGCTGGCGATTCTCCTCTGGGGATGTCAGCGCTACGAGATGGAGCCGGTCGAGCCGGAGGCTTTCGCCGCCAACCAATACAGCCTCTCCCTCGTCGGCAAGCCGCTGCCCTCGACAGTCATGTTGGCGGTGGACACCTCGGGATCGATGACAGCCTCGATGGCCGGGACCGGGATGCACTGCACACTCGATGGGACCATTGGCTCGGACTACGACGCCCGCTCGAAGAATCCCTGTAAGTGGAACGACCTGAAGGAAGCGTTGGCCGGTGAAGACGGCTTCCTCACGCAGAGCGAGGGGCTGGCGCGGTTTGGACTCATCGCCTTCCCCGGCGCCGATGTGGGCAACAGCTGCGCGCCCGGCCGCGTGGTGGTTCCCATCGGAGAGAGTGTCGAGCCTGTGCGGGCGGCCATTCTCAACGACCTCTCGCCCAGTGGCGGCACGCCGACCGCCGACGCACTGCGCACTGCCGCGCGCGAGCCGCTCCTGAGGGACGAAGAGGCGGGCCGCAGCCGGTTTGTACTTCTGCTCACCGACGGGCTTCCCAACTGCAATCCCGAGCTGGCCGACCGCTGCGAGGACTGCCGCGCCCATCCCGAGGCCTGTCAGGACGAACTGACGGGATGTCGACCGACAGACGCCCCTTTTGACAGCTGCCAGCCGACACCCTTCGACGGCGCGCCTTGCGTCGATGATGCCCGCCTCATCGAGGCCGTGACCGCCTTGCGCGAACTCGGCGTCCACACCCTGGTCGTCGGCTTTGGCAGCGAGACTGCCGACGAGCGCCAGCGGGACATCCTCAACCGCGCTTCAGAGGCTGGAGGCAGGCCACGACAGGGCGACGGCGACGCCTATTACCAGGCGGGCAGCGTGGGCGAGCTTTACGCCATCCTCGAAGAGCTCCTCGCCGAGTTCCCCTGCACCTTTCCGCTCTCGCCCGCGCCTGGCGAAAACGCCGAAATCAACGTCGTCCTCCGCGACAACGACAAGGATCGCGAGCAGCGCCTCACCCGCGGCGCCGACTGGTCGATCTCAGGAACGCGCGACAGCTTGAGTGTCATCGGCGAAGCCTGCGCCCTGATTCAGCGCTCAGAGGTTGGTCGCTACGAGATCCGCATCTTCACCAAGGAGTCCCTGTGAGGAGTTCCTGTGGGCGCCGCGCTGCGGGGCAAAGGCCGTTTTTCGAGGGAAAATCGCTGTTTTTCAGGCCTTTTGAGACGCCGAAAACCGCGTTGACGCTCATAGGGCGCGCGTCTAGGGTCCGCCGCTCTTTTTTCAGGGGTGTCGAAGCATGTCTCTTCAGATCAAGGCCTTTGGACAGACGGATGTCGGGCGCAAGCGCACTGGAAACGAGGACGCCTACCTCGTCGATGACAAACACGGGTTTCACATCGTCGCCGACGGCATGGGCGGTCACAACGCGGGCGAGGTGGCTTCCGCGACAGCCATCGAGGTGGTTCGCGAGCATCTGCTGGCCCACAAGGAAGTCCTCGACAAGCTGGCGGCCAGCCCAGACCCGGCCAACGGCGAGGCGGCCCAAAAACTCGTCGAAGCGGCAGTCCAGAAGGCGAGCCAGTCCATCTTCGAAATGGCCCGCGAGGATGTCGCCAAGCGCGGCATGGGAACGACCTTTGTCGGACTCTTTGTGGCGGGCGCCAAAGCGGTGCTCGGACATGTCGGCGACAGCCGCGTCTATCTATTCCGCCAGGGGCAGGCCCACTGCCTGACAGAGGACCACACCCTGATCGGCGCCCAGCTCAAGGCCGGCACCATCACCAAGGAGGAGGCGGCCAAAAGCCCCTATCGCAACGTCATCACCCGCGCGGTTGGCATCCAGCCTTCGGTTCAGGTGGACACGCTGCTGCTCGACCTCTTGCCCGGCGATGTCTTCATGCTCTGCTCGGACGGCCTGCACGGCTATCTGCGCGACGAAGAGCCCTCGCTGCTCCTCGGCGCAGCGCCGGTGAACGAACTGGGCGGCAAGCTCATCGACTTGGCCAACGCGCGCGGCGGCAAGGACAACATCACCTGCGTCTGCGTTGGGGTCGAAGGGGAGGTCAACGCCTCGACACGCGAGCTCGCCACCGAGGCGGCCGCCAAGATGGAAGCGCTGCGCAAGATCTCGCTCTTCCGTCACCTCTCCTACAAAGAGCAGTCGGCCATCCTCTCCATCGCCATGACGCGCTCCTACCCGGCGGGGCGCGAGATCGTCGTCGAAGGACAGGAGGGCAACGAGCTGTTCGTGATCCTGCGTGGTCGCATTGTCATCGAGAAGGACGGCCAGGCTGTGACCGAGCTGCGCGGCGGCCATCACTTCGGCGAAATGGGCCTCATCGACAGCGCCCCGAGGTCGGCCACGATTCGCGCCAAAGACCCGACACGCGTCATGATCATCGAGCGCGGCGATTTGATGACACTGATGCGCAAGGACCCGGTTCTCTCAGTCAAACTGCTGTGGAGCTTTGTCCAGGTCATCTCGGAAAGGCTGCGCCTGACCACGCGGGAGCTGAGCAACACGCGCCAGGCCTTGGCTGTCCTGCAGGAAGGCGAACTGGAAGAGGACGAGGGCGCGTATGGCGTTGACGAGGATGACGAGGCCTCTGCCTGAGCGCTTCAGCGCGCACCGTTCGCGTCACGACGAGACGGCCGTTTCCCTCACAGGAGGCGCGCCGTCTTTTGTTGTTGGCGGTCGTCCACTCAGGCTCACGGCGCTGTGCTGTTGTCTTGCATGCCTGTCACCCATCGCCGCGCGCGCTGCGAGTGCGTCCTCCCCCCCTGCCCTGCCCTTGAACGCCGATTCAACGGCGGTGGAGCAGGCAACCAACTCGCCGCCGCTCAAAACGCCCCTCGCCGAACCGCAGCGCCAAGACGCCGTGCTCCCAAATGCGTTGCGTCAGCCGCCCGCGCCCCTGGCCAAACTGGCGACCATGGCGCTCGAAGCCGATGCGCTCGCGCTGCAAACCAAACACGGCGAGCCGGATGTCGGCGCCATTCGCCAACGCCTGGCCAAACTCGAAACCATCGATGGCGAGGCAAACCAGTCGCTGCATGTCGGCCCCGCGCGCCATCGCGTTCTCTCCCGCCTGATCGCTGCCTGGGCGCACGCCCGGTTGGCCGACGCCGTCCAATCGCTGCCCACTCCCGCCGCGGCCAACTCCCGCGAAGCCCGCGCGGCCTGGGAGACGCAACGCGCGAACACGATTCGAGACAGTCGCCTGCGAGCCGCAGCTTATCTGCGCTCCTGTCTGGCAATTGCCCACACATGGCCCGAGGCCAGAACGACCTGCGCCCGTCAGCTCACCGCGATGCCAAACGTCGACGCTCCAGGGCACTTCAGCTCGCTTCTTCCCTCTGACGCGCGCTTCCTCGTCCAAATGCGCTCCGCCGAGCTCGGTCCCTGCATCTCCCAGGCTGCGACGCGCACCAGAGACCTCTTGCCCCCAAGCGTCATGGCGCGCCTCGAACTCGACGCCAGCGGACTCGTTCAGACGGCACATCTGGAAGGCGAACTCGGCAGTGAGGCCCTCAAAGCCTGCCTTGAGAGAGCGCTTCGACTCTGGGCGTTTCCAAGCCTGGGCGACGCGGTGCTCGAATTGCCGATTCAGCTGCGCGTGACGACCGATTGATCCCTTTGGCGCGTGAATAACAGCCCCTTGAGGCGCTCTGCCCGGCGCACAACAGCGCGGCGCGTTTTCAGGTGCGCGGTCGTTTTTGCATCACTCGCTTGAGCGTCGTGTGCGCGTCCCTTGGCCGCGCCCGAATCACTCGCTTGGGCATCGTGAGCGCGTTCCCTTGGCCGCGCCCGAATCACTCGCTTGGGCGTCGTGTGCGCGTCCCTTGGCCGCGCCCGAATAATTTGCTCCGACTTGTCGTTGTTGCTAGGAACCGCCGCTTTTTCGCGGGGGCGCAGGCAAGTGGTCACCTCCTTGCCGCGCAGCGCTTGGGCAGTCGGACGCTCTCCCTCGCGCAGAGGCAGTGTTTCCCCAAACCGCCGCTTTGTGCCCGACGTGCGCGCGTTGCCGCCGGGCGCCTGTCCTCAAAGAGGAAACCAGAAGGAAGAGAATGCGAACGACCTACAAAAGCATCCTGCTCTGGACACTGCTGATCCTCCTCTTCTTCAGCCTGTTTCACGTCGTTCAGCGCACAGGTCCTGAGGCGGAGGAGATCAACTTCAGCAACTTCCTGACGCAGGTCGACGCCAAAAACGTCGAAACCGTCACGGTCAAGGGCCTCGACTACGAGGGCGCCTTCAAAGACGGCAGCAAGTTCAAGACGCGCGGACCGGCCATCGTCGACTCTGCGCTGCTCGACCGCATGACCGCGGGCGGCGTCGAACTTCGCTACGAACGCGAGGAGCAAAACAGCCTGTGGGTCCAAATCCTCGTGCAGTGGCTGCCGATGATCGTGATCTTCGTGATCTTCATCTTCTTCATGCGCCAGCTGCAGTCGGGCGGCGGCAAGGCGATGAGCTTTGGCAAGTCCAAGGCGCGCCGTCTCAGCGAGGAAAACAACAAGATCACCTTCGCCGACGTGGCCGGCATCGACGAGGCCAAGGAAGAGCTCGAAGAGATCATCTCGTTTCTCAAGGACCCGAAGAAATTCCAGCGCCTGGGCGGCCGCATTCCCAAAGGCGTGCTCCTGATGGGCCCTCCTGGCACCGGCAAGACCCTGATGGCGCGTGCCATCGCCGGCGAGGCCAACGTCCCCTTCTTCAGCATCTCGGGGTCCGATTTCGTGGAGATGTTCGTCGGTGTCGGCGCCAGCCGCGTTCGCGACCTCTTTGAGCAAGGCAAGAAGAGCGCGTCCTGCATCATCTTCATCGACGAGATCGACGCGGTCGGACGCCATCGCGGCGCGGGTCTCGGCGG
>JAFVYB010000106.1 GCA_017500825.1 Myxococcaceae bacterium
CAAAATAAAACGAGGCAATCACCGGTCATCTGAGGTGCTTAGGGCGACGGCGGCCTTTTGTCCCGCCCCGAATCCGAGCTACCGCGCAAACGCCAAAAATTAAACTGAGCAAATTCCGCTCGTCTGAGGGGCGGGGAAGGAAAAAGGGGAGCCACGAGGGGGAAAAAACATGGGTTTTCCCCCCTCGTAAATTGAGGGCAGATGCGTGCGGCCGGAGCGCTCACGATTCGCGCTTTCCGAGCGGTTTCTTGGAATGAGTGTTTTTAAAGATAAATATCTTTAGAGAGATCGCGCTTTCCGAGTAGTGAATCGGAGTTTCAATAAAATGTTTTAAATCTTTAAAACAATCCGGGAACGCGTCTTTTTCAATAAATTAAATCGAGCTTACGCAAATCTAATTCAAGAAATCTCCGTGCTGCGCAAGACTGGCGTCAGCATATCGACATCCTGAATAAAAAAAATAAAACTATCTATCCATCCAGTGCGTCCAGGAAATACTGTCAATCTCTTTTGTTTTATCAAAGAAGTTAATCTTCTGGATATATGTCTGAAAATCGCTGTTTTCCTGATAGAGGCGATCGACCATCATCCAGTCGATATTCGCGCGCTCGGCGGCTTGAATAACAAAATCTCCCAGAATTGGCTCTTCGGGCGCGCTGATGCGGATAACGCCAACGCCAAATGAATTGCAGAGCAGGCGAAGTTCCTGTTGCGCGGCCTCTTCGATTTTGTTGGCCACCAAATAGGCAAAGTTTGCCCAGGAAGAATTGGAGACGCACTGAAAGAAGCTCTGGCGGACATTACTGGTCGTGAGCTCTTTTTTGACTTCAAAAGAATAAAGATTACGCCGAACCTTCATGCTATCGCGAACAGGCGGCGCGAGGCCATCGCCGATATCCTGAAGGCCGACGAGATCCGGATGCAGCCATTGGTTACCGTTTTGCCCCTTTGTATTTCTCGATCGTTTCTCATCAATCCTCAGAGAATAAATCTTTTGTGATTTGAGCCATTTTCCGAGGATGGGATAGAGCGCCGCCTCGCTGAATTCATGGGATTTTTCTGGTTGGGGCAATGGCGCGACAACAGGAGGCGCGGGCGGCGGCGAGATCGGCTCAACTTGGGCAATCGACTTTAGCGAATAATAGTAAAGATTTCTGAGAATGCCCGCGTTTTTGTCTTTGGGCAGCAGAAAGATCCCCTCCTGCGTTCTACCTTTGAGATATGTCCCTATCTCTGACTGAATTTGCGTGATAAGCGCTTTTTCGCTGGAAAGATCTTGTTTTGATTCGAGCTGTTTCTTGCGGCAAATCTCGGGATATCTTTTAATAATTTCAGTGGCGATTTCCGTGGCGCTCATTCGTCTCTCAGGGTTGTCTTTGAGGATGGCGATGGCGCACTCACGAGGGGACGAAGGGGACATAGATTTTCCTCTTTTTTAAAACGCCCTCAGCGCGAGGGCCGAGGGCGTCTTTTGCGGATGAAATAAACTAATTTATTCCGCCGCTTTCATGAATTCGGCGACGAGCTCGTCCATGGCCTTGTCACCGCGCGTTTTGGCGTCGGCGAAGGATTCGCCCTCGGCGATGTGGGCACACAGCTCAAAATAAAATTTGATTTTGGGCTCGGTGCCGCTGGGACGGCAGGTGACGCGGGCGTCGTCAAAATAAAAGGAAAGGACGTTGCTTTTGGGCAGGGCGATCTTTTCCACGGTGCCGGTCACAAGGTCGCGCTTTTCGCCTTTGTCGATGTCGCGCAGGGCAACGACTTTGCGCGCGCCGATGGTGGTCGGAGGATTTTCGCGCAGCTTGGTCATCATGGCCTGAATTTCGGCCGCGCCGCTCGCGCCGGGCTTCACCAGGCTCTTCTGGCGGCTGATGAAGAGTCCAAAGCGGCGGTAGATTTCCTCCAGATAGGCGAGGACGCTCTTGCCGCGCGCGTGACAGGTCTGGGCCAGCTCGGCGAAGATCATGGCGGCGCTGATGCCGTCCTTGTCGCGGCAGACTTGGCCGATGGTGTAGCCGAGCGCCTCCTCGTAGCCCATGACGTTGTGGACGCCTTCCTCGCGCTCGATCTCCATGCCGCGGTTGGCGATCCACTTGAAGCCGGTGAGCGTCTCCTCGTAGCGGGCGTTCATGCCCTGGGCGATTTTGGAGAGGAGTTGCGAGCTGACGATGGTCGTCACGGCCAGGCGCTTGCCGTCGTCCTCGCCCTCGGAGAGCAGGTAGTAGGCGATGAGCGCGCCGACCTGGTCGCCCGTGAGCTGGAGAAAACCGCCCTTGCCGTCGGGAACGGCGATGGCCAGGCGGTCGGCGTCGGGGTCGTTGGCGATGACGAGGTCGGCCTGTTCGCGGGTGGCCAGGGCAAAGGAGAGATCGAGCGCGCCCTTTTCCTCGGGGTTGGGGAAGCGGACGGTGGGAAAGTCGCCGTCGGGCTCGAACTGCTCGGCGACGTTGACGACGTTCTCGAAGCCGGCCATCGAGAGGGCGCGACGGGCCAGCCTGCCGCCCACGCCGTGCATCGCCGTGTAGACGATCTTGATGTCTTGGGGCCGTCGCGGTGGACGCGCAGAGCGTCGATGGCCTGAAGGTAGCGGGCGTTCATCTCTTCGCCGAGGTCGACGACGAGGCCTTGGGCGCGGCCCGCGTCGAGTTCGGGCGTCGGCACCTTTGTCAGGTCCTTCACCTTGTCGATCTGGGCGCTGATGCCCTTGTCGTGCGGCGGGATGATCTGCGCGCCGTTGCCCCAGTAGACCTTGTAGCCGTTGTATTCGGGCGGGTTGTGGCTGGCGGTGACCATAATGCCGGCGGCCGCGTTGGTGTTGAGGGTGGCGAAGGCGACCATGGGCGTGGGGCAGCGGTCGCTGAAGAGATAGGTCTTGATGCCGGCGCCGGTCAGCACGCGCGCGGTCTCCGCGGCGAACTCGCGGCTCATATGGCGACCGTCAAAGCCGACGACAGCGCCGCGCGTGGCAGCTTCGGGGACGACCTCCTTGAGATAGGCGGCCAGGCCAGCGGAGGCGCGACGAACGACAGCCAGGTTCATGCACATCGGTCCGCCGCCGAGCACGCCGCGCAGGCCAGCGGTGCCGAATTCGAGCGTGCCGCCAAAGCGTTCGGCCAACACATCAAAGGCCTCGTCGGCGAGGAGCTTGTCGAGCTCAGCCCTGGTCGTCGCGTCCGGGTCTTGGTCAATCCAGGTTTGAACCGTCTGTCTGAGTTCTGCGTGCGTCATGTCGACTCCGTGGGTGCCCATGGCCGCGTTGGCATGGGAGAGGGCCGGGCAAAGCCCGAGCGTGATGAAAAGAGGCGGGCCGACGCGCGGTTCCAGAGGAGCGGAGGACGGAAAACAGAGCGCCGGATGGCGTCTGTCGCGCCTCTGCCGCGGACCTTGGCGACCGCCAGGGGGGGCCCAAAAAAGGCGGCGGAAACTGCCCACGCACTTCGGCGTGTCAAGGTCAATGTCGGCGCGCGTGGCGGGAAAACGGCGAAAAACGCGGCGGGAAGAGCGCCAAACAGCGGTGGCGGGGCCATGGCGCGTCAAAAAACAAAAAAGGACGGACCGTGTGGCCCGCCCTGTCGAATCTGCCGAAACCGCGATGGCTGGCGCGCGTGGCGCCCGCATCACTGAGACGAATCCGGGTGAATCAATCGCCGCGGTAGACCGAAACGCCCTTGAGCGTGCCGATGTAGAGCGTGCGCGGCGAGGTGCGCGGGTCGATTTGGAGGCTGACGATTTCGTCGGTGGGCAGCCCCTGGCCGAGGTGGCGCACATAGCTCCACTGGCGCGTCGCCGGATCAAAGCGGCCAAGTCCGGTCCAGGAGCCGACCCAGATCGTGCCGTCGGGATCAGCGGCAAGGGCCGTGACGCTCTCGCCGGGCAGGCCGTCGGCGACCGTGTAGTAGGTGAAGGTGTTCGCCTCCGGGTCGTAGCTGGCCAGTCCGTTGAGCGTGCTGCCAATCCAGACCGTGCCCGAGGGACTGACGGCCATCGCCTTGACGTGGTCGTCCGTGCGGTCGGTGGCGCTGGCATCGGGCCAGGCGTCGATGACTGGGTCGAGCGGGGCGTTGAAGTCGCCATTCTGGCCATACTGGATGCGTCCCTCGCGGTGTGCGCCACCAATCCACACGTCGCCCGAAGGCGCGATGGCCAGGCCCCAGAAGTCGCCATGCATTTCGATGCCGTTTGCCGAGATGGTCGCCGCGCGGTGTTCGAGAAGCGTCCGCTCGCTCGCCTGCCACAGGGCCACGCCGTGGTTGCCGCCAAACCAGATGTCGCCCGCGTGATCGCCCTCGTAATCAGGGCGGATCGTGAAGACCGATCGGATCTTGTAGCGACCGTTGGGGAAGGCCACGCCGGGCTCTGTCCCCATCACGTAATGCTCCACGTCGAGGTCGCCACCGTCGAGCTTCACGCGGTCTGCGCCGCCACTCTTGAGCGCCGCCTCGCTGTCGTTGTCCTCCTGGCCCTCGAACACGCCCTCCATGCCGACGATGGCCTCGCCTGCGCCCAGACCGGCAATCGAGATGTAGGGGTAATCGGTCAAACCATCGGCCGCCGTCAGCTTCTCAAAGCGCGCCTCGCCCGCCCGCAAAAGGTAGACGCCGTCGTAGCCCGCGACCCAGAGGTTGCCCGCGCTGTCGCCGGAGAAGTCGTGGACGCGCACCTGGCTGCCAGCGCTGTAGGCCGGAAGCCCCTGCTGCGCCGTGTAGTGGGTGAACCCGTCCCGCTCGACCGGTGGACTGGCCGCGTCATTGTCGCCCGCGTCACCCTGCTCCGCGTTCCCGGCGTCGCTGACGATGGCGGCATCCGCCCTCTCGTCCTCGTTGTCCTTGTCGTCGTCGCTGCTGCAGCCCATCGAAAACATGCCCAGACAGAGCAGGGCACACCCAACCGCCCACGCGTTTTTCATTCACTCCTCCTTCGTCAGAGGCGCCCTGCCATGATGGACGCCGACCGCCGGGAAGCTGGCCACTGCGCGACCGCCGCGAGGTGTGTTTTCTGGGGGATCGAGGGAATCATCTCAGCGCGCGCCTCACCCCCAAAACCGCGGAAAATCAGCCCCCAATGGCGCCGCCTTTTGATCTCACCAAGGGTCTCAAACCCGAAAAAACTGAATAATTTCAAATGGTTAGACAAAAAGTTGATTTCTTGAGAACACCCTTGACAGGCGAGAGCACCCCCACTAGAAGGCGCGCTCTTTTTGCGCGGCCAGGAGGAGGTCGGCAGGTGCCGTTTTCGTCCAGCGCGCGCGTTGTTTCGTGAGGGATGTGGCGATGTATGCAGTCATCAAAACAGGCGGAAAACAGTATCGGGTCCAGGAAGGGGATGTGATCCAGGTCGAGCTGCTCAAGGGCGGCGAAGGCGACACCATCAAATTCGACGATGTCCTGATGGTCGGCGGGATCAGCACTCCCAAGGTCGGCACGCCCAACGTCGAGGGCGCCAAGGTCGAGGCCAAGATCCTCGGCGAGACCAAGGGCCCCAAGGTTCTGCATTTCCGCAAGAGCTTCTTCGGTTGGACCCGCGCCCGCGGCCATCGCCAGAAGTATACCGAGGTCAAAATCACCGGGATCTCCGCCTGAGAGTGCGGCTGATTCACAGCTGAAGGGAAGGAACCGTCATGGCTCACAAAAAAGGACAAGGCTCCTCGCGCAACGGGCGTGACTCCAAGGGACAGCGGCGCGGCGTCAAGGTCTTCGGCGGCGAGAGCATTCGCGCTGGAGGCATCCTCGTTCGTCAGTGCGGCACCAAAATTCACCCCGGCGCCAATGTCGGGCTCGGTCGCGATTACACGCTCTTCGCGCTCGCCGACGGCGTCGTTCAATACGACAACTTCGGTAAGGGCAGGACGTTCGCCAGCGTCGTGCCGTTCGAAGAAGAGATCGCCGCCGAATAAGCGCAGCGAGTTCGCAGTGTGGAGCCGCGTTGGCAGTCGCCGCGCGGCTTCTTTTTTGCCCTGAATTTGATTTTGCCCGGCGCGTGTCCGGTGCCCGGCGAGGTGAAGCGTGAAGTTCGTCGACGAAGTTCGCATTCAGGTGAAGGCTGGCGATGGCGGCCCGGGGGCGGTGTCGTTTCGTCGGGAAAAATTCGTCCCGCGCGGCGGTCCCAACGGCGGCAATGGCGGCAAGGGCGGCAGCATCTGGGCTGAGGCCACCGAAAACGCGACCACCTTGCTCGACTACCGCTACGAGCCCATTCACAAGGCGCGCAACGGCGAACCAGGGCGAGGTAGCGATCAGTATGGGCACGACGGCCCGGATGTGACGCTCAAGGTTCCCATCGGCACGCTCATCAAGGACGCCGACACAGGCGAGGTGCTCTTCGATCTCTCGGCGCACGGCGAGCGCGCGCTTCTGGCCAAGGGCGGACGCGGCGGCATGGGCAACATGCACTTCGCCACGGCCACCAGACAGGCACCGCGTTTCGCCCAGCCCGGCGAACCCGGCGAGGAACGCGAACTCGTCTTTGAGCTGAAGCTGCTCGCCGACGTGGGTCTGATCGGCTTTCCCAACGCGGGCAAGTCGACACTCGTCTCGCGTCTGAGCAAGGCCCGCCCCAAGGTCGCCGACTACCCCTTCACCACACTCACGCCCCATCTCGGCGTCGTCGCCTACAAAGACCACCAGAGCTTTGTGATGGCCGACATCCCCGGCATCATCGAGGGCGCGCACGAAGGCGCCGGCCTTGGTCACCAGTTCCTCAAGCACGTCGAACGCTGCCGCCTCCTCATTCATCTCGTCGACTGCGGCATCGAATCGATGGGCGAAGACGCCTCCGAAGGCGATCGCGCGCCGACACGCGACTACGAGACGCTCAACCGCGAACTCAGGCTCTACAGCGAGGCGCTCTCACAAAAACCGCAAATCGTCGCCGCCACCAAGGTCGACATTCCCGAAGCGCGCGAGCGCGCCGAGGCGTTTGCCAGCGAACTGAAATCACGCGGCATCGACTGTTTCCTCATCTCGCCGGCCACAGGCGAAGGCCTCGCTCCCCTGCTTGACGCAGCTGCCCGCGTTCTCTTCGCGCCCAAAAAGACGCCCTGATCCCGCGCGCGGTCCGCCTCACCCAAACAGGTCTCTTCGCGGAATGCGCTTTGGCCACGCCGCTGTTTTGCTTTGTCAGGCCAATGGGCGATTTCGACCGCTCAGCGTTTTTGCCAAACAAAGGATTTCAATGAATTCCGCCCTCGCGATTGCCTTTTTTTTGTCTGCCGCGCCTCAGCCCGCCCTCAACGCGTCGCCCACGCCCCAGCAGACAATTGCCGCGCCCGCCTCCGATCCAAAAATTCAAAAGGCAGTCGACGCGATGCAAAAGTTTTATGAAGAAACGGTGCGCTTCGAGGCCGAGTTCGAACAAACCTATTCCTACACGACCTTTTCGCGGCAAACTGTTTCCAGCGGCCGCGTGCGCTTTCTCAAAAGCGGCGCCTCCATGCGCTGGGATTATGCTAAACCCACCGAAAAGAGCTTTGTCGTCGCCGCCGAACGCTTTTTTGTTTACGACAAAGAGGCCAAACAAATTCTTGTCGCCCAAATGGAATCAGACCGCGTTTCGGCCTCCCTGTCATTTCTCTGGGGGCAAGGCAAACTCGACAAGGAATTCTTCATTCGCCCTTCAACGCGTGACGACCTCAAAGACGGCATCGCCTTGGAACTGACGCCCAAAATCAAAGACCCGCGCTTCGAAAAGGTCTATTTCCTCATCAATCCAAAAGATTATTCTGTCAAAGAAACGCTGGTCATCGATCCTGACGGCAGTGAAAACCACGTGCGTTTTAAAAATGTCCGCACCAATGGCGACTTTGGCCGCGAGGCCTTTTTGCTGGAGCCCCCCGAGGATGTTCAGGTGGTTCGGTTTGATGAAATGCCCACCAAATAAAAATCCTTGATGAATTTTGGCCCTTGAGCGCACGGCAGCGGATAACGCTTCAGCGCGGGGCAATTAACCGACGCGTTTCCACTGAGGCGCGGCGCAAAACAATGCGTTTCAGCACGCGGCATTATTCTAAACCGCTTCAGCGTGGGACACGTTTGATTTGAATTGTGATTTTGGTTGTGCTTTCGATTTTTACCGGGACGTTTACAAGCCCGATTTAATTTATTGAGTTTTTGCGCTTCAGCGCCCGGCGTTTGTTCACTTCTCCACACCCGCTTTCGCGACATCCCCCGAATGATTCGCTGATTTTGATCCGTCGAACATATATTTTAACGGGGCGGGAGGTGTTGGAGGGTAGGGCG
>JAFVYB010000107.1 GCA_017500825.1 Myxococcaceae bacterium
CGCCCTACCCTCCAACACCTCCCGCCCCGTTAAAATACACGTTAGCCAAATTAAAATCAGCCAATCATTCGGGGGAGCCAGTTTGGGGGAGAAAGCGCGTTTTTGAATAAATTAAATCGGGCTAATTTAAATTCAATTCAAAACAAAAAAAGCGCGCAGCAGGAAACAAACTGCCGCGCGCTGAAGCACAAAAAAACAAAGGTGTGCGCTGAAGCGCAAATAAAACAATCAGGCGCCGAGGAAGGCGTCGATGACCTCGATGAGCTTTGACTTGGGGAAGGCGCCCTGGAGCATTCCCTGCTGTTCGCCTTTTTTGAAGAAGAGCAGTGCCGGGATGGAGGCGATGCCGAGTTTGGCCGAGATGGCGGGCGCTTCGTCGGTGTTGACCTTCACGAATTTGACGCGGCCGGCGTAGGTCTCGCTGAGGGCGTCGATGGTCGGGCTGAGCGCGCGGCAGGGCGGGCACCAAGGGGCCCAGAAGTCGACGATGACGGGAGTCGTCTGCTCGTCGAGCACGATGGACTGGAAGGTGGTGTCGTCGGCGTTGAGGACGTGTTCGCTGGCCATGGGGAGTCTCCTGTTGTTGCGGGTGATCGTTGTTTGAAGCGGTCACAAGATGCGCCGGCGGGCTTGTGGTTGCGGCGCCCGATTGAGGCAAGGGCCCTTTTTCGCTGCCCCGCTTCCCTGGGATTTTCGCGGGCGGAGCGCTTTTGGGAGGATGCCATGAGGGCGGTTGAGAGCATGCGCGAACAGGGCTAGGGAGGCGCCCCCTTCGCGCCCCTTGTCCGGCCCATGCCCCTGTCACAGTCGCCAGTGCGTCTGTGTGTGGCAGGCGTTGGCGCCCGAACGACGCAGGCGGAGACCACCTTTGAAGGATTCCCTCGATCAGCTTCACGCCCTGCTCTCGCGCACGCGGATGCGCGCCCGTGCCCGTTGGACGCTCTGCGCCGCGATGGTCTGGCTCGGGACGGGGCTGATCCTGGGCGTCGCGCTCCTTGTTCTGGCCGCGCGTGGTGTCGAGTGGACGCGCCCTGTCGCACCCTGGCTGCCGCTGGCGGTCGGCCTCGGGTTTGTCGTCACGGGCCCGGCGTTGGCCTTGCTGCGCTGGCGTTCCCCGCTCGACCTCGCCCGACGCGTCGCGCCCCAGCTGCCGACGCGCGCGCTCAGAGAGGGGTTTCTTCCCGCCATTGAGCTTGGGGCCACGATCAGGGCCGAGCCGAGGGCCCAACTCGCCGACAGTCACGCCGCGCCCGCCGACCTCACCCGCGCGTTTAGTCAGGCACACATCGACGCTGTCGCCGCGCAAGTCGCCCCAGTCCGCGCCGTTCCGCTCGTGCCGACGCGCGCGCTTCACCGTTGCCTCGGCCTTTTCGCCGCCGCGCTGGCCTGTTCGATGGCCGCGATGACCTTTGGGACGCCGACGCTCATGGCTGGCGCCCGTTTTCTCTCCGCGCCGCCGCAGGAAACGCCTCTGGCCGTCGCGCGAGAGCCGATCGCTGGCGACATCGAGCTGACCTATCGCTACCCGGCCTACACGCGCCGCGCCGACCGCGTCGTCGCCAACACCAACGGGGAGATCGCCGCGCCGCTGGGGACGCAAATTTCGCTGCGCGCACGCGCCGATCGCCAAGTCGAACGCGCCACCATCGCGCTGGACGGTGTGGAAGCGCCGGTTGTTCTGGATGTCAGGGGCGGACGCGAGCTCGCCGGATCGTTCACCCTCGCCGGGCCGGGCAGCTACCGCTTCCGCTTTGAGACGCGCGCCCAGAAGATCGTCGCCGAGGGACCGCCGATCGCCATCGCCATCGAGGAAGACGCAGCGCCCACGATCGAGCTGATGGAGCCGTTGGCCGATGTCGAGGTGGACGTGAACGCCACGGTCAGGATCGCCTTCGAGGCGGAGGACGACTTTGGCGTCGAGTCGGTGGCGCTCTTCTACAAACTGCCGGGAACGCCGACGCCGCGGCGCGTGGCGCTTGCCGGAGAGGGAGAGCCGCAGCGCCGGTTGAGCGGGGAGCACGCGTTTGAGCTCTCGCCGCTGGGGCTGATGGCTGGTGACAGCGTGGCTTTCTATCTGGAGGCCAGAGACGGCGATTTGATGAGTGGGCCCAAGACAGGGGTGACGCCGACGCGCCTCATCAAAATTCACAGCCGCGCCGACCACCACCGGCGGCTTTTGGCCAGGCTGGAGGAGGACTTCGACAAGCTGATTCACCTGCTCGGCGACCGGCTCGAAGGGGCGGACAGGCGGCGCGATCGCGGGGCGGCGGATCTCGCGCAGGGCAGGAAGGTGGACGAGGCCGCGGCCGAGTTTGGTCTGGCGCTGCAGGCGCGCGCGGTCGACATGGAGAAGGCCCATCTCCCGGCTCAACTGACGACAGCGCTGCGCAACATCGGCCAATCGCGGCACGCCCAGGCGCTCGACACCTCCCGCACCCGCGACGTGCTCATCATCGGCATGAGGCACGGACAGCGCGGACCGGCGGCGCAGCGGCAGGCTTTTGGCGCGGCTCTCGGGCGCGAGATCGACGGCATCGAGCGCGACATCATCTATCTGGAGCGACTCCTCGACGAGCAGCGCACCGCCGACCTCATCCAGAGCGCGGAGGAGCTGAAGTCCAAGCAGCGCCAGCTGGCGGGTCTGCTCGAAGAACTGCGTCAGTCGCCAAGCGACGAGACCAAGGCGCGCGTCATGGCGGAGATTGCCCGGCTCAAGGAGCGGATGGCGGAGCTGATGCGGCGCATGGGCGAGTTGTCGCGGTCGATTCAGGACGCGCATGTCAACGCAGAGGCGCTGCGCGAACTGAGTGAGGCGGCGAAGGCCATGGACGCCTTTGATCGGCTGCAGGACCAGCTGCACCGAGGCGAGGTCGAGGAGGCGATGAAGGCGCTCGACGAGATCGGGGCGATGCTCGACACGCTGCAACAGCAGATCGAGGGCGCGTCACAGGAGCTCGGGGGCGAGGCGAACGCGGCGTTGGGCAGGGAGCTCGACAAGTTTTCGACCGAGCTCGGCGAACTGACCCGCTCGCAGGAGGCGCTGCTCCAGGAAACCCAGCGCGTGCGTGAGGCGCTGGCGGAACGGCGACAAAAGGCGTTGCGCGACAGGGGCGAGGGGTTTTTCGACAAATTGCGCGCGCAGGTGGCCGAGGCGCGGGAGCGAGTCGATGGGTTGCGGACGCCGGTCGGCTTTTATGGAGACGAGGCGCACAAGGCGGCCAAGTCGGCGCTCGACGATTTGGCGACGGCGCTCCGAGTCGAGGATCTGGAGCGTTCGAGCGCGTTTTCCGAGACGGCGCTCTCCAAGCTGGAGAGGCTCGCGCGCGAGGTCGATCGCCAGAGGCATTTTCTGGGGTTTGGCGGCTTTGGCATGCCGCGACAGGAAGAGCGCAATCTGGCCGAAGTCGAGGA
This sequence comes from Myxococcaceae bacterium, assembly GCA_017500825.1. Classification (GTDB taxonomy): domain Bacteria; phylum Myxococcota; class Myxococcia; order Myxococcales; family UBA5297; genus UBA1203. Next base: position 3,412 of record JAFVYB010000107.1, read on the forward strand.
GGTGAACGAGGCGCGGGAGAGGATCGAGGCGGTCAACGCGGCGCTGGAGGCATTGGCCGAGGACAGCAGCCAGTCGCTGAGCGCGAAGGAGCGGGAGAAACTCAAGTCGCTGGCCGAACGCGAGGCGGCGCTCAGGCAAAAAGCCGAGGCGCTGGGCGAAAACATGCAGGCGCTCAATGAATCGGCGCCGATCTTCCCGGACGAGGCGCGCGAACTGATGCGGCGCGTCGGCGAGCGCATGGGAGAGGCTGAAAGCGGTCTGCGCGAGGAGATCCCGTCGCGTTCGGTGCGAGGTCAGCGCGCGGCGCTCGAAGGCCTGGGCGAGCTCAAAAAAGGGCTTCAGGAGCAGGGCGAGGCGGGCGGCGCGGCGCAAGGGCAAGGACAGCGCATTCCGTGGCCGTGGGGGACAGGCGCGCGGGCGCGTTCGCACGGCGGTGGGCGACTCGATCACGACGAGAAGGTCGATGTGCCCAAGGCAGACAGCTACCGGGTGCCCGAGGCGTATCGGAAGGAGATCCTCGACGCGATGAAGGAGCGTTCGCCCGAGCGCTACCAGGACCAGGTCCGCCGCTATTACGAGGAGATCATCAAGTAGGCGGGCGCGGCGCGTGTCCGGCCGCCGAGGTGTGGGGCCATGCAGAGACGTTTGCGGAACAGGGCGCGGGCGCGGCGGTGGCCGCTGATGTGGGCGCTGAGCGCGGTGGTGGCGATTTCCTGGGCGATGGCGCTTCCGGCAGCGGCGCAGCGCGTCGACAGCGACCTGAAGGCTGCCTGGCAGGATATCGAGGCGTGGGATTTGCGCGGCGCGCGGGCGCGGCTGGAGGACCTGAAAAAGGCGCGGACAGGCACAGACCCTCTCGTGGCGCGGCTCGCGGCGCAGGTGCTCTTCGAGGAGGGGCGGCTCGACGAGGCGGTGGCGGCGCTCGACGCTGTGGGCCCGGCGGTGGACGAAGGGGACGAGATCGCCCGGCTGATTCGCGACACGCGGACCATCACGCGGCGCTACGCGACCGTCGAAAGCGCGCATTTTCGGCTGCGGTTTCCGCCCGGCAAGGACGCCCTGCTCGCGCCCTATGCCTTGGAGACCTTGGAATCGATCCGCGCCGCGCTGGAGGCCGACCTGGGGCACGCGCCTCCCGGCAAGGTCATCGTCGAAATTTACGAAACGGCCGAGGCGCTCTCGAAGGTGTCGACGCTGCCGCTCTCGGCGATTCGCACGACGGGCACGGTGGCCATCTGCAAGTTCAACAAGCTGATGATCACGAGCCCCAAGGCGCTGCTGCAGGGCTACGAGTGGCGCGACACGCTGGCGCACGAATACGTCCACCTCGTCGTCTCGCAGATGAGCCGCAACCGGGTGCCGATCTGGGTCCACGAGGGGTTGGCCAAGTTTTACGAGACGCGCTGGGACGGTGACGCCGGACGCGGACTGTCGCCCGCCTCGGCCGCCTTCCTCTTTCAGGAGCAGAAGAAGGGGAAACTCATCCCTTTCGAGAAGATGCACCCCTCGCTGGCGCTCTTGCCCTCGCAGGACGAAGCGGCGCTCGCCTACGCCGAAGCCTTCTCGGCCATCGAGTTCCTCCACGCGCGCGGCTCGAACGCGATGATCGCCCGGCTGATCGGCGCCTTTGGTCAGGGCCGCGACGACCGCGAAGCCATCCGCGAGGCCACAGGCGCCTCGTTCCAGAGCTTTTTGCGCGACTGGAAGCGCTACCTCGCCAAGCGACCGGCTCCGCGCGAAGCCTTGCCGCTGGCCGCCGAGCGCAAGCGCTTTGCCGACGAGCGAGAGAAGACGCCCGGCGACGAAAACGCGCTGCCCGAGGACAAGAAACTGCGCGTCGGCGACTTCCTCGACATCGGCGACGAAGAGGCGCGGCGGCGGGCCCATCTCGGCGAGCTGTTGCGCGCGCGGAGCAGAAACAAGGCGGCGATCGAGGAATTCAAAAAGGCCCACGCCATCGTCGGCGACCGTTCGCCCATGCTCTCGCTCAGGTTTGCCCAGGCCTCGCGCGCCGTGGGGGACGACAAGCGGGCCGAAGCGCTGCTCAAATCGAGCCTCAAGCTCTTTCCCGGGCTGCCGCAGACCAACCTGGCGCTGGGCGAGCTCTATTTCGAGGGCGGGCGGCTGCTGGAGGCGCGCGCGCGTTTCATCGCCGTCATCGGCGTCGACCCCTTCGACCCCAAACCGCACGAGCGCCTGATCGACATCTATCGATCCCTGTCACAGGCGGCGCTGGAGGCTCAGGCGCGCGAGGCGCTCAAACTCATCACGGGACAGGCGCCGGACCTGGCCTCCCCGGCCAGCGCGCAGGCGGGCACCCCCGCGACCCCCACCGAAGAGGCGCGATCCGCGATCGTCGCCATCGAGAGCCATCCCTTTGGCCAGGTCGAAATCGACGGCGCGCCCACTGGACGTTCGACGCCGACAAAGATCGAGCTCTCCGCCGGCCGCCACCGCGTCCGCGTGGTCAACGCCGAGCGCGATTTTGTCCGCGAAGTCGAGGTCGAGTTGCGACCCGGCGAGACGCGTTCGCTCCGCTTCGAGCCCTGAGTTTCGCGGCGGGAAAATCGAGCTGTTGGCGCGTTCAGGACAGGGAATGCGCCGCCCGGGGGACAGTCGGCGCCAGGAGTTCGGGCTTGTCCGCATCGCCGCTTGGTCCGGGGCGTTCGGGCGGGGCGGGGTTGCCGGTCGCGGGTGGCGGTTCAGGCGCAAAAAAAGCGCGCCCAACGCAACGGATTGGACGCGCTCGCGGTGAGTCCGCTTCAAGGGGAGCTCAGGCGGCCAGTTGCTGACCGCTTTCCTTGGGCAGACGACCGGACAGCGATGGTTGGGGCAGCTGGACGACCGGGGCCTGGGCCGTGGCCGGCAGCGTGCGCGTGAGCCACGACGACTTGTGCGGCGTCAGGAACGAGTAGGGCGTGATCCAGGAGATGCCGAAGACCGCCAGCGCCATGTAGGGCACGGCGAAGACGGCTTTGGCCGAGCGGCGCAGGCACAGGTAGAGGCCGCCGGGGAGGATGGCGCCAGCGGCGAGGCTCGCGGCGATGACCGGGATGGCCGCGGGGGCGAGGAAGGGCGTGAGCACGGCCGGGAGGAACATCAGCGAGGCCAACACCATCTGCAGGAGCGACCAGAAGAAGTTGACGCGCGTGCCGATGAGCGAGCCCTCGCGGAAGTTGGTGAAGAGGAAGCGCGCCATGACGATCGACTCGCGCACGTCGCTGCGGGCCCAGCGCAGGAGCATCTTGCAGAGCTGGACGTAGCGCGTCGGCACCTCTGTCAGGACGATGGCGTTCGACTGGAAGAGGACTTTGTAGCCGCGGCGCAGCACGAGGTTGGTGATGGCGCGGTCCTCGCCGATGGCCGCCGGCTGGCCCATGAAGGTCTGGCTGACCCACTCCTCGCGGAAGGAGTCGACGAGCGAGCGGCGGTAGGCCGAGAGGGCGCCCGGGCAACAGGAGACGGTGCCGACCTGGCTCTCGCTGGCGCGCATGAACTCGAAGGAGAAGGTGTACCAGACGTCGAGCATGCGGGCGATGAGGCCGCGCTCGTTGAGCACGCGGACGTTGCCGCCGACGCCACCCACGGTCGGGTCGGCCACGAGCGGCGCCACCAGGTTGCGCAGGGTGTCGGGCAGGATTTCGGAGTCGCTGTCGATGGTGACGACGATCTCGCCACGGGCCCGACGGAAGCCCTCGTAGAGGCCCTCGCGCTTGCCGCGATTCTTGGTGAAGCGGACGCCGATGACGCGCGCGCGGTCCAGGTCGCAGCCCTTCTGAATCCAGTGCCAGGTGTCGTCGCGGCTGCCGTCGTCGATCGAGACGATCTGCAACAGGTGCGCCGGGTAGTCGCTCTTGAGGATGCTCTCGATGGTCTTCAGCACCTGCGCGCCCTCGTTGTAGGCGGGCACGATGACCGTCAGGCTCGGCAGGTCGGCGTCGGCCGGCGCGGGCGTGGGGCGGTAGCGGGCGACGAGGACCATCTTCCAGATCATGACGAGGAGCGTGGCGAGGAGGATCCAGAAGCCGGAGCTCATCGCCATGGCGCCGAACGAGTCGAGGTTCATGCGCTGGGCGAGCTCGCTGGGCGGGCAGCGGAACATCAGCATCAGCTGGCCGATCACGGTCGCGATCAGGACGGGGATCAGCAGGGCCACGGGGCGCGTCGAATGGATGGTGCTGGCGCTGACGTGCGCGGCGGTCTGCTTTTGGCTCTGGGAGTCGCTCTGGCGGGTCATTTTGGCCTCCTCTTGCGAAAGGGCTGCTTCGCGGGAGGTCTCATGCATTTGGTGTGCCAAATAAAATCATCAATAAATTCAATAAGTTAGCGCCTATTGCGGGCGGCAGACAGGCCGCGCGGAGGTAAAGTTGCCGGGTCGTCGGCGCGGGGTCGGCAAAGCGAGGAAGAAATCCCCTCCCCCTGTGGCCAAAGGCGGGAAAATTTCCCCGATCGCCCTCTGACAGACGCCTTGCCCTGCCCTCCGCCACATGGCGCGCGGCGACACGTCTGCGACACTTCACCACCTCGTCGCCACCAACAGCGCCGACCACATCCCAGGTGTCCGCGCCCTGAAGCGAATGACACGCGCCCCAAAAAAGCGCTCCCCCGATGCCGGAAGAGCGCCTGTGCGTCGAAGGCGGTGACGGCGGCGTTGTCGAGTCGATCCGCGCCGCGCCTCAGTTGAGCAGGACCGCCACGTAAATCGACGTGTCCGCGCGCTGCAGGCGGACGAGCAGGCGATCGCCGGGTTTCAGGGTCTCCGCGATGCGCGCGAAGCTGCCCAGGCACTTCACCGGCTTGCGCTGCATCTCGATGATCACATCGCCGACCTGCGCGCCGCCGCGTCCGAGTGGACTGTCCGGATCGACGGCGGTGATCTCGACGCCTCCGGCAATGCCGAGCCGCTTTTTGATCGCCCGGGGCACCTCCCGCAGCGAGAGGCCGAGATCGACGCGCTCGCCACCTGACTGGGCGTCCTTCACACGCGTCGCCTCGCGCGGGCGCTCGTCGGGCCGGTGACTGACATCGACGGTGATCTCCCAGGCCTCGCCATCGCGCAGCACGCGCAAATCGGTCCGTGCGCCCGGGGAGAGCGCCGCCACGAGCCGCGAGAACTGGTTGTAGCTGTGGACCTGTTTGCCCGCGACCGAGGTCACCACGTCGCCCGGCAGGACGCCCGCGCGGTGGGCAGGACCGTCACGAATGACGCCGACGACGAGCGCGCCGCTTGGTTTGGTGAACCCGAGCTGTCTGGCGAGCCTGGGGGGAACGTCCTGAACCGAGACGCCGAGCCAGCCGCGCAGCACCTGACCGCGGACCAGCTGCGGCAGGAGCGTCTTGACCATGTTGATCGGCACCGCGAAGCCGATGCCCTGCCCCTGGGCCATGATCGCGGTGTTCACGCCGACCACCTCGCCGCGCAGGTTGAAGAGCGGGCCGCCAGAGTTGCCCGGATTGATGGCCGTGTCGGTCTGAATGAAGTCGTCGTAGGTGCCAGCGCCGATGACGCGCTCCTTGGCGGAGACGATGCCGAGGCTCACCGAATGGTCGAGGCCAAAGGGGTTGCCGACCGCCAGCGCGAAGTCGCCGACCTGAAGCGCGTCCGAGTCGCCGAGCGGGACGACCGGCAGGTTTTGCACGCCCTCGCCCTCCAGCTTGAGCAGCGCCAGGTCGCTCTTGGGATCGAGGCCGATGGGACGGGCCGAAAACTCGCGGCCGTCGTCGAGCCTGACGCGGATCTCGGTGGCGCCCTCGACGACGTGGTTGTTGGTCAGAACGAGGCCGTCCGAATTGAGGATGAAGCCGCTGCCGAGGCTCTGGCGCGTCTGGCCGCCGGCGGGGCCCTGGAAGAAGTTGTGGAAGAGCTCTTCCATCGGATCGACCGGGCCAAAGTGGCGGGGACGGCGGCGCGGCGAGGGCACGACCGAGAGCGTGTAGATGTTGACGACGCCAGGCTTCACCCGGCGAACGAGTGGCGCCAGCGAGTTGAGCGGGACTTCCGCCTCGGGCAGCGCGTCGGACTGACTTTCGACAAAGAGCGCGCCTTGGGAGGCAGTCGCGTCGCTCTCGGAACGGTCGGCCAATGCTTTGGCTGGAGACGCCAGCGCCATCCCGCTGCCCAGCGCGGAGTCGAGGAAGAGGGCAAAGGCCAAAGCGCACAAAAGCGGGCGCGGCGCGAAAAACGGGCGTCTGGTGAAGGGGGCTGTCGTCATGGAGCACCTCGATGGGTCGTGAGGAGGCCGACAAACACCCGGGCAGGCGGGCCATTCCAGCGCGGGAAGCCGTGTTCGCGTCACCAAAGGTGTCTCCCCTTTCGGCGCGCGAAGGTCACGGCGCGGAAGTCGGCGGCGAACAAAACACCCTGGGGAAATCAGCGCGCGCGGCCCCCCGTTTTCTCAGGCTCAAACCTTGAGCGCCCCTCGAACGGCGACTAGAAGCGCGGCCTTTTTTGGGCGCCCCAGAGGCGCTCTCGGAGGATCTGCAGGGCATGTCTCGACCGCTCAAACTTTCGCTGGCCCTCGTCGCCCTCTTCCTCGCCCTCGTCACCGCGCCCGTCACGGCAGAGGCCTGGCTCTTCTCGGCGGACGTGCTCATCCACAAGGTGGGCGTGGCCCGGCGCAACATGAAGGCGGAGGACGCGCGGCTCACCTCTCTCGAAGTCCGGGGACGGCTGGAGCTCGTCGGCGATGGCGCGCGGTCAGCGGCGGCTTTCTTCGACAAATCGATCGACGAGGACGACCCGCGAATCACCCTGGCGAGCACGGCCAGTTACAGGTTCCCGGGGCGCTGCCGCATCGAGGCGATCGACGGCGGGAGCGACGGCAAGCGGCTGAGCGCCTCCAGCAACAACGGCACCAACGCCTTTGAGAACGCCGAGACGCCGATCGCGATTCTGGAAATGTTCGCCGACATGGCCTGCCCCCTGCTCGACGGACGCGGTGGCTACGACGGACCTCTGGCTTTGGTCAGACGCGCGGGCGTCAAGCGCACCTTCGTCACCCTTGGACGCGCCGAGGATCGCCACATCGCCTACGTGATCGGCGCCAAACCGACGGACGCGAACGCCTCCAGCCTCTGGGTGAGCAAGGACACCTTCCAGCCGCTCCGCCTCGTCGATCGTCGCGCCCAGACGGCTCGCGAGGTCCGCCTCGTCAATTACGACTCGCCGCAGTCAGGCCGCTGGCACCCGCGCCGCATCGAATTCTTTCAGGAGGGTCGCCTCATCGGGACCTTCTTTGTCGACGCGGCCACGCCCAACCCCAGGCTGAACAACGCCATCTTTTGATGGGGCGTCGCGACTGTCCCTCTGTGCCGTTTCGCGAACAGCGCGGGAGGTGTCGGTGGGCAAAAGTCCGGGCCGCGCCTGTCTGAGCGCGCTCGCGCGTTCTGTCCGGCGTCTGTGCATCACGCGCGTCAACCAGGCCGCGTTCCTCTCAGGAGGTGTCTCGTCATGAGCGACAAGGAAAACAGGAAACACGGGCAGTCGACCGAGGAAGCGGCGCGTTCGGCGTCTCCAAAGCGTGGCGACCATCGGCAGCGCGCGCCGAGGCGACAGGAACGAACGCCAAGTCCGACAAGTCCGATGAGTTCGCGCGCGGGGGCGGAGGCCTTTGTCCTCGAAACGCTCTCGGGCATCGAGCGACCTCTGACGCGAGGGGAATTCACCGCGATCGCCGAGGGGTTTGGCCGGATCGCGTCCCGACTTCAGCCGCTCAGGCTGACGACCATCGACGAGCTCGACTTCGACGCCAGGACCCACCTCTTCACGGCACTGCTCAGGGCTGGCCGAATCGCCAAACCAGCGGACGAGGAACAGTCTCAGGCGCGGCTGAAGATGCTCTCGACGGTGGGCGACGTGTGGCTGGCGGTGGGTGACGAGTCGCGCGCGGACGAGGTCTACGAGGCAGCCGGTCGCTATGACCGCGCCATCGACAGGCTCGAACGCGAGGGCGACTGGCGGGCGGCGGCGGAACTGGCCGAGCGGGCGGGCGATCTCTCACGGGCGGCGCGACTCAAACGCGAGCACGGCGATTTGGAGGGCGCGCTTTTTCTGCTGCAGCGGGCGAACGAGACGCGCGAGGCGCTCGACATCGCGGTGACGCTGGGCCGAACGGACGCGATCCGCGCCCTGGCCCGGGAAGTCGACTTCAAAGAGGTGAAATCGCTCCTGTTCGCGCACGACATGGAGGCGCTCTATCTGGAGCTCGCCGCAGAGCTGGGCGACTGGCGCGAGGTGGGGCTTCTCTACGAACAGGCCGGGCAGATGGCGGACGCGGCGCAGGCCTACGAGCGCGCCGGGATGAAGATAAAGGCCTTTGAGGCGTTCCGACGCGCGGGCAGGCAAGACGACGCCATGCGGCTGGTGCGGGAAGAGGCGGCGCGGCGACAGGAGCGGGGGGACCTCAGCGGCGCGGGGAACTTTCTCTGTCGCTATGGCCTGATCGACGAGGCGGTGGCGATCGTCCGCGAGAAGCGACCCGAGCTCGCCTTCAAGTGGCTGGAGCACGCCGGACGGCTTCAGGAGGCGCAATCGCTGGCCTCCGAGATGGTGGAGCGCTCGCAGGCGCGGGGTGAGCGGATGCTGACGGCGATTTGGCTGGAGCGCTGCGACAGGCGCGAGGCGTCGGCGGCGGTGTGGCGCGAGATCGGCAAGTTTGACGAGGCGCTGCGCCTCTACACGGCGCTCTGTGACTGGCGGGCGGCGGCGGAGGTGTCCGAGGCCATGGGCGCCCACGCGCGGGCGGCGGACTTTTACGCTCGGGCAGGCCTGCCGATCCCCGAAGTCGTGGCGCGCGCGAACGACAACAGCGCTCCCCTGACCGTCCCGACCGCGGCTGCGAAAACAGCGGCGACAGCGGCGACAGAGACAGCCGCGACAACGGAAACGGTCGAGGCAGCGGCGGCGACAGCGCCAGCCGACGAAACGGCGACGGCGGATGAGGCCGGAAGAGACAGCGCTGCGGACACCTCGGACGCGGCGCGGACGGCGGAAACGTCGGCTCCGAACGACAGCGCGGACAGCTGAACCCGGGCGGCGAACGACAGCGGCGCCATTGGGCGCGAAGGGAAGGACACCCTTGGACACCTCAACGACAGAGTGCGGCGCGCCGTCGCCCGACAGGCAAGCGCTGACACAGGAAGAAGCCCGCGCCTCGGTCGAAGCCATCGCCCGCTGCCGCCAGGACATCGAGACCGCGCTGGGGCGGCGCATCGTCGGTCAGAAAACGGCCATCGATCACCTGCTCATCGGCCTCTTCGCGCGCGGCCACTGCCTCTTTGTCGGCGTTCCGGGGCTGGCCAAGACGCTGCTCGTCTCGACGCTGGCCGAGCTCCTCGACCTCACCTTCAAACGCATCCAGTTCACGCCCGACCTCATGCCCTCGGACATCACGGGCACCGAGATCATCGAGGAAGATCGAGCCTCGGGGCGCCGCGACTTCCGCTTCGTCAAAGGGCCACTCTTCGCGCACCTGGTCCTGGCCGACGAGATCAACCGCACCCCTCCCAAGACGCAGGCCGCCCTGCTCCAGGCCATGCAGGAGGGCCGCGTGACCGCTGGCGGCAAGACGCACCCGCTTCCCAGCCCTTTCTTCGTCTTCGCCACGCAAAACCCCATCGAGCAGGAGGGCACCTACCCGCTGCCCGAGGCTCAGCTCGACCGCTTCATGTTCTTCGTCGAGGTCGACTACCCCTCGCTCGACGAGGAGTTGGAGATCGTCCGCTCGACAACCGTCGGAGAGGTGAGCGCGCTGCCCAAACTCCTCTCGCCCGAGCGGCTCGCCGAGCTTCAGGCCATCGTCCCGCGCGTTCCGGCGAGCGACTCGGTGGTGCGTTCGGCTGTCGAGCTGGTGCAGCGCACGCGCCCCAATTCCCCGCTGGCGCCCGACTTCATCCGCCGCGCCGTGTCCTGGGGCGCCGGTCCCCGCGCCAGCCAGTTCCTCATCCTCGGCGCCAAGGCCCGCGCCCTGCTGCAGGGACGCTTCGCCGCCACGGTCGACGACGTGCGCGCCCTGGCCCGTCCAGTCCTGCGACACCGCGTCATCACCAACTTCCACGCCGAGTCCGAAGGCATCGACTCGGGCGCCCTGATCGATCGCCTGATCGCCGAGATGTAGGCGCCTCTGGCGTGCGCGCGCTTCCCCCGCCTGGAACAAAACGCCCCGACGGCTGTCTGAGGCGCCCGCGACACGCCGACCACACACCAGGAACCCCTTCGCCATGCACCAGCCCGCCGCCTGCCTCGCCCTTGCCGCGCTCCTGACCGCTCTCGCCTCGCCCATCGCCGAGGACGCCCGCGCCGACGCCATCGACAGGACAATCGAACTGGGCGAGCTGACCATCACCCCGCGCGTCAACGTGCGCCTGCGCAGCGAACACCGCGACAACCTCTCGCTCGACCAAACAGCCGACGACGAGCGCTGGCGCCTCCTCTTGCGCACCGGGTTGGGCGCGTCGCTCAGGTTCCACTGGCTCGAACTGCTCGTCGACATCACCGACGGCCGCGAACTGGCGCACGAGGCGACCAACGCCGAGGCGCCGCTCGACTTCACCCAGCTCTACCTGGCCCTCCACGCGCCGGGCGGCGTGCCGCTCACCCTCAAAGTCGGTCGCCAGGCCATGAAGATCGGCTCGGAGCGACTCATCTCGACCTCCAGCTGGAGCAACAAGCAGCGCGCCTGGGACGCGGTCCGCCTCGACGCCGACCTCGCGCGCTTCCAGCTCACGGCGCTCGTGGGCAACGAGGTGAAGATCGACACCAGCGGCCTCGATCACGGCGACTTCGGAGAAACCCTGTGGGGACTCTTCACGCAGATGGAGGTCTCCAAGCGCACGGCGGCAGAGCTCTACGTCTTCGGCCTCTACAAGACGGCCAACCTCGACCCGGAGTCGCCGATCCGCGGCGAAGACGGCGCCAAAGGCGACGAGCACCGCATCACCCCTGGCCTGCGCGCGCACGGCGAGATCGAATCGCCGGCCATCGACTGGGAGTTCGAGTTCGCCTTCCAGATCGGCTCGCGCGCCAGCGACGATATCAACGCCTTCGCCCTCTCTGGCGGCCTCGGCTGGACCATGCCCCTGCCCTACGCGCCCCGCCTCGGCGTCGAGGTCAACTACGCCTCGGGCGACCACGATCCCGAAGACGGCATCGCGCAGACCTTCCAGCCGCTCTACGGAACGACGCACGGCCCCTATGGCATCTCCGACCTCTTCCGCTGGCAGAACATGGTCGAGCTTTCGCCCAGCCTCGACATCGCGCTCCATCCGGCGTTCGAACTGCGCTTCGAGCACCACACCTACTGGCTGGCCGAGACAGCGGACGACTGGGTCAACAGCTCGGGCAAGGTGCTGCGCGAGGGACTTGCCGCCGCCTCGCGTTACGCCGGTCAGGAGGTCTCGATCATCGCGACGTGGTCGCCACACGAGCTGTTCGAAATCGAGGGCGGGCTCTCCCACTTCATGCCGGGCAAGTTCATGCGGCAGACGGGCGACGTGAAGAGCGCGACCTTTGGCTACCTCTCGGGCGCCTTCAAATTCTGAGGCGCGCGCGGCGCCTCGTTTCCTGGCCCGCCACCCGTCCCGCAGAGGTGGGCGACGCCGCGACTCCAAACAGCGCGATTTCATTTTCTGAAAGCCGACGCGTTCGCCCGAGCTCGAATGGCCCCCCCCAAAAAAAAGCGCTCTCCCAAAGGTCGGAAGAGCGCCGGTGCGTCGAAGTCGGTGCGGGCGCGGTGTTGGCGGGAAGAGCCGCGCCTTTGTTGAGCAGGAGCGCCATCTCCGAGTGACGCCGCCTTTCGGGGGAATCCGTCTCAGGGAGAGGCGGCCCCGGGCGCTGTTGTCCCGGCGGATTTTGTCGTCGCCTCAGTCGCCTTGCCCTTCTTGGCGGACGCGGGCGCGACGTTCGCGGAACTGGCCGCTTTGGCAGCCTTGGGAGTGGCCGACTTCCGCTCCTTGAGCGCTTTGGCGAAGGCCAGCACGCCTTCCACATAGGCGTCCTCGTGGTTGTAGCCCCAGACCGCTTTCCGCTGGCTTTCGGGCGTGGGCCCAAAACCGTGATCCTTCAGGTAGCGGCCAATCGAGGCGATCGAGTCGGGGAAGGTGAAGAGGTCGATCTTGCCGTCGCCGTCGCCGTCCTCGGCCCAACGCAAACTGGCGGGCATGAACTGTGGAAACCCGAGCGCGCCGGCCCACGATCCCTTGACGCCGAGCGGGTCGATGCCGCGCGCCTTGCAGACGCGCATCAGCGAGACGAGGTTGCCCCGCGCCCGCTTGCGGATGCGCTCGACACGCGCCTTCTGCTTCTCAGCCGAGATGAGCCCCTTTTCGCCCTTGCGCGAGAGCGCCACCGCGTTGGCCTCGTCGATAAAGAAGGCCTGCGAGACGAAGCTGTTGAAGGCGAAGTAGTCGCCCGTGATCGTGCCCAGCCGCGACTCCCACATGAGGATGCTGACGATGACCTCGCGGTCCACGCCGTGCCGCTTCTCCACCTTGGCGAGCAGTGGCGCGTGTTCGGCCATGAACGCGGCTCCGGCGGCGATGCGCTCCTCCTTGAGGAAGATCTTGAGGAGATCCACGTGCCCCCGCTTCTGCCGTTTGAGCATCGAGGGCGCGACGATGGAGATCGTCTTGTCGGGATAGAGGCGCTCGGCGCGCGGGTCGTCGAGGATGGCTTCGACCTCGGCGCGCGTGAGGGGTTTTTCCCAGCTGTTCTTCGAAGGCGCTGTGAGATCGGCAATCAACGCCTCGCGTTCGGCGCGGCCCGCTCCCAGCTTGATCGAGGTCTTCCAGGTCCTGGTGTCGGCGGGATCAAAGGTGGCACGCGCGTCTGCGGACGGTTCACCCTGCGCATTGGCCTTGGTCGCGCCCATGGGAGCGGGCGAGACGGCAAAGGCGGCGACGAGCGCGGCGATGGAGAGGCTTCTGGGCGGCGAAAAAAACGATTTCGAAGGCATTTGTTTGTCTTGCTCCTCAACAAAAACGCGCGGCGCGCGGACTGAACTTCTGACTGAAAACCACCCCACTTCCCCTCTCTCTGGTCCGGCATTTTTGCCTTGCATTCTGAAGGGGCTGTGTAAGTTGCCGCGCCCCTTAGCAGAGCTCGCTGGGAGACCAGCATTCCAACAACAACGTTTCTTTAAGGAGTCGTCACGATGGCAAAGGCCACTGAAACCAAGACCTCGAAGCGCAAGCCCAACGCCGCCTTCATGAAGCCCCTCAAGCCGGACGCCGTTCTGGCCAAGATCGTCGGCGACGAGCCGATGCCCCGCACCGAGATCGTCAAGAAGCTGTGGGCCTACATCAAAGAGAAGGATCTCCAGGACAAAGCCAACAAGCGCATGATCAACGCCGACGAGACGATGAAGGCGTTCTTCGACGGCAAGGATCAGATCTCGATGTTCGAGATGACCAAGCAGGTCAGCAAGCACATCGCCGCCGAGTGAGACTCCAAGAGCTCTCCGGCCATCCCCATCAGCCGCTGGTCATTCTCTGGTGACCGGCGGTTTTCTTTTGGCGCGCATCGACGCGGCAGAGGTCGCGTCCCCCCGCAGGGACCGGACATGGGCCGCGCGCCACAGGAGCCAGCGCATGAACCTTGCGGTTATCGGAACGGGCTACGTGGGACTCGTCGCGGGCACCTGCTTCGCCGACAGCGGCAACCAGGTCGTCTGTGTGGACGCCGACGCCGACAAGATCGACCGTCTGCGACAGGGAATCATCCCCATCTACGAGCCGGGCCTCGCCGAGATGGTCCGCAAAAACGCGCGGCAACAGCGCCTGAGCTTCACGACCTCGCTCGAAGAGGCTGTGACCAGCGCCGAGATCATCTTCATCGCCGTGGGCACGCCGCCCGACGAGAACGGCGAGGCGGACCTGACGCACGTCTTTGCCGTGGCGCGCGACATTGGCCGTTCCCTGAAGCGCTACGCGGTCATCGTCGACAAGAGCACGGTGCCCGTCGGCACGGCGGACCGGGTGCGCGAGATCATCGCGGCAGAGACCAAGGTCGACTTCGATGTCGTCTCCAATCCGGAATTCCTCAAAGAGGGCGCGGCCATCGCCGACTTCCTCAAGCCCGACCGCGTCGTCATCGGCAGCCAGAGCGACAAAGCGCGCGCGATCATGGCCGAGCTCTACGCGCCCTTTGTCCGAACGCAGAACCCCATCCTCTTCATGGACACGCGCTCGGCCGAACTGACGAAATACGCCTCCAACGCCATGCTGGCGGCGCGCATCAGCTTCATGAACGAGATCGCGCTGCTCTGTGAGCGGGTGGGCGCCGACGTGGACCAGGTGCGCAAAGGCATGGGGGCGGATCGACGCATCGGCTACCCCTTCCTCTTTCCGGGTGTCGGCTACGGCGGCAGCTGCTTTCCCAAAGACGTTCAGGCGCTCCTGGCGACCAACCGTCAGTGTGGACTCGACGGGCTCCTGCTCCAGGCGGTCGAGGCGATCAACGCGCGACAGAAGCGACTGCTCGTGGACAAGGCAGTGGCGCGGTTCGGCGAGGACATGAGCGAGCGCGTGTTCGCCGTCTGGGGGCTCTCCTTCAAGCCGAACACGGACGATCTGCGGGAGGCGCCGTCACTCGTCGTGATCAATGAACTCCTGCGGCGGGGCGCGCGGTTGCAGCTGGCCGACCCCATCGTGACGCGCGACATCGCCCAAAGCCGCATCGACGAGAGAGCTGTCTTCTGCCCGGGACCCTATGAGGCGGTCGAGGGGGCCGACGCGCTCTTCGTGATCACCGAGTGGAACGACTATCGGCACCCTGACTTTGCGCGGCTGCGCCAGCTCATGCGCGGCGCGACCATCTTCGACGGGCGCAACATCTTCAGCCCCAAAACAGTGCGCGAGAGCGGCTTTGAGTATTTCGGCGTCGGTCGAGGCCTGGACAAGAGCGGCACAGCCCAGACGACGCGCCACCCCACCAGCGAAGGCTGACACTCGACGCGCCCGTAGAGCCCCTGCCCCGGCCCGCGTCAGAAGCGAGGAGGAGCCATGACTCGACACGACCTCGATGCCGCCGCGCCCCCTCCCGCGGAATCCAGCCTTCAGCCCGCGCCATCGCCGACACCCGCGCCGCCCCGCCGGGGAATCCGCGTCCTGTTGAGCGCGCTGCGGCCGCGCCAGTGGACCAAAAACGCGGCTGTCCTCGCCCCGCTCTTCTTCGCGCACCGCGCCTTTGAGTCCGAGCACCTGGCCCACGCCCTCGCCGCCACCCTCGCCTTTTGCCTGCTGTCGAGCGCCGTCTACCTGGTGAACGATGTCGTCGATCGCGACCGCGACCGTCAGCACCCGACCAAGTGCCGCCGCCCCATCGCCAGCGGCGCTCTCGCCGTCCCCGCCGCCCTGGCCCTGGCTTCCGCGCTGGCAAGCCTTGCCCTCGGCGCTTTTGCCTGGATTGGCTGGCAGGTCTCGATGTGCGCGCTCGGCTACCTCGCCCTACAGGCCCTCTACACGGCCGCGCTCAAAAAGCAGGTCATCGTCGATGTCATCGCCATCGCCATCGGCTTTGTCCTGCGGGTGGCCACCGGTGCCCTGGCCATCAGCGTGCCGATCTCCAACTGGCTCTACCTCTGCACCTTCCTGCTGGCGCTCTTCCTCGGCTTCTCCAAGCGCCGCGCCGAGCTCAGCTTGCTCAAGACCTGCGCCGCCGATCATCGCCCGGGCCTCGAAGACCTGAGCCTGCCCCTGCTCGACCAGCTGATCGCGGCCGTGACCGCCTCCACCATCCTCTCGTTCGCGCTCTACACGATGAGCCCGGACACCATCGCCAAGTTTGGCAGCGACCGCCTCATGCTGACCCTGCCGTGCGTGGTCTACGGCATCTTCCGCTACCTCTACCTGGTCTACCGAAAGGACTCCGGAGGCAGTCCCGAGAAGCTGCTCCTCGGCGACAAACCGCTGCTCGCCGCCATCGCGCTCTTCGTGCTGATCGCCGGCGCCGTCATCTACGGCTGAGAGCTCGCCGTAAGACACCGACGCCACCGCGACAGGCCGTGACCAGAGGCCGCGCCCAAGCTCGGCGACTCAAGGCGCCCGGGGCCGCGCTCTCCATTGGGAAGGCGTCGTTCCCTTTGGCTGGGGCACGCGTGTCAGGCCGTCACGCCGACTCGCTCGTCACGAACGGAGGCGACGCATCACCTGGGCGACCGCCTGCGCGGGCGTGTTCTCGGCGATGATCTGCAGGCCGCAGTCGCGCGCCTCGGCGACGATCTGGCGATGGAGGATCCATCCCGCGTCGATGCGGACCTGGGCCGGCATGAGTCCGGTGCGCGTGCGGTGCTTTTCGATGAAGCGCTCGCGGTAACTCGCCTCGTCCGACGCCGCCACGATCACCGCCTGGACACCCCGCTGGCGGTAGCGCGCCATCTGGCTCGGCAAGAGGCCCACGCCGTGGAAAATCGCGCTCTTGCCCGTGTTCAAATAGCTGTCGACGAGGCGGAAGGTGGCGCCGACGAGCGGTCGCACATGGGCCTGAAACCCGGCCCGAACCGTCGACTCGCTGAATGGACCGTGCAGTTCCCAGGCGTTGAGCGCGTTGCAGAAGAGGATGGGGTCGTCCTTCTCGCGGCATTGGATGCGCAGGATGTCGCGCAGCACGTCCAAGTCGATGAGTCGCAACAGGCCAAGCTCGCGGGCGAGTTGATAGGCGACCATGGACTTCCCGACTCCGGGCGCTCCGCCGATGAGAACGATCATGCCGATTCCTCCAAACCTTGCGCAGCATCGCCCACGCCCATTCGCGAGCGGCGGCGCCCTATGCCATGGCGGATCGAGGTTGGAAAGCACCGCCGGGGCGGCGCGCGGCGTCGTTTCCTCAAGGTGGCGCAGAGGTCGCGGCATTCTCTGACTGGCGCTGTCGAGCCCATGTCGCTCAGAGGCGCTCAGTGCAGTTCCTGAAGATGTCGCGCGGCGTGCTGATGCTGGGCCCAGTCGAGCGCGGGCAGGCAGGCCACGCGGCGCTCAAAGAAGAGTGTGGTTTCATGTGGGGAATCAGCGTTCGGCGCGGCGGCAAAGGCGCACGTCGCCTCAGGATCGAGATAGCGCAGGGCCGCGACGAGCTCGTTGAGGGCGTCGCAGAGCAGCCAATAGATGGCGTTTCGCCTCTCTTGCAGGGCGCGCAGCTCGGGGCGCTCTTCGTTGAGGCAGAGGGCGCAGGCCAGGCGGCGCGCGGTCGCGGCGAGGTTGGCGGGCAAATCGCAGGCGCGTTTCAGGGCGTTTTCATGGCGCGCGGCCAATTCGCAGATGTGGCCGAGATCGATGGCCAGCGCTTCGACGCCGCGATCATGTGACAGCGACTCGACCCGCCGCAGCGCCTCGGGCGAGTGGCGCAAAAAATAACGGGCGGCCTGAACAAACCGCGTCCTGAGGGCCACCGCCTCGTCACACAGGCGGGCGACGATGGGGCCATGGACGCGCTGGCTCTCGATCAAATCCGCCTCGCTCGCCTCCAACGCGGCGACGACGCGCGGCAGGGCGTCGAATTGGTCGAGGTCAAAGTCGGGCAGGCGCGCGAGGTGCTGACGCCTGGAAGCGGCCTGTTGGCAGACAAACCGCGCGGACGCGCACAGCTCTTGGGCAGGCAGGGGTGGCAGGGCGGTGCGGCTGAGGAGGGGAAGCGAGGCAAGGCGCGCGTCCAGATCAAAGTCGGTCATCGTCGAGGGACCTCGTGTGAGGGGGAGGCGCGCAAGCTAGGCACCGCGATTCTGAGACGGGAGTCCCCGCGCGTTCGATCGCCCCGCGCCTGTGCGCCGCTCGACGCTGTCCAATTCTCGCCACCCAGACCAAACCAATTCTCTTTCAACAAACCCCCTTCACCCCAATTCACGCGACTCCAAACACGCCGATTTAAATTATTAAATTTATCGACACACCAAAACATCTCAAAACAACCAGACGACTTGAAACAACCGAACAATTCAACACAACCAAACAATTCAGCACAATCAAACAGATCGGCGTTATCTTGCCCCTTTATTTTCTCCCAAAGCACCCGTCAGTCTTAAAAATAAAACCCGCGTATTTTGGAGTCCAAGAACGCCGAATCGTCTCGTCCACCAAACAACAACGTCACCAAACAACAACAGAACAAAGCAACAACATTCACCGGCGTTCGGACCGCCTGGCGGAGCGGGCAAACCAATCCCGAAATCATCCCACCCCTAAAAAACAAACCCCGCGTGTTTGGGCGTCGCGAAGACGAAACACACGGGGATATTCGGAATTGATTTCGGATTCGATTCGGGTTGATTCAAAATTGATTCGATTTCATCCAAAACCAACCCAACAACTGTTTATCGAATGATTTATCCGGGCATTAACGGCCGCGAAATTCGGGGCGGCGCTTTTCTAAAAAGGCACGCATGCCTTCTTTTTGATCCTCGGTGCCAAAGAGCAGCGCAAAGGCGTGGCGCTCGACGGCGCAACCGGTCTTCAGGTCGACGCCCTCGCCCATGTTGATGGCGCGTTTGGCCTGGGCAATGGCCAGCGGCGCGCGCGTCGCGATTTTGCGGGCGATTTTGCGGCAGTGATCGATGAGCTCGTCGGGCAGGACGCTCTCGACAGCCAGGCCCACCTCCACAGCCCGCGCGGCGGTGATGTGATCGCCGGTGAAAATGAGTTGGCGCGCTCTCTGCAGGCCCACGGCGCGGACGAGGCGCTGCGTGCCGCCAAACCCCGGCGTGATGCCGAGCCCGACCTCTGGCAGGCCAAACTTGGCGCGATGCGAGGCAAAGACGAGGTCGCAGGCCAGCGCCAGCTCGCAACCACCGCCCAGGGCAAAGCCGTTGACCGCGGCGATGGTCGGCAATGGCAGCGACTCCAGGAGGTCCATGACGCGGTGCCCCAGCTCGGTGAAGGCCATGGCCTCGGAGGGGGTGAGCGCGGCCATCTCGTCGATCGAAGCGCCCGAGACGAATGCCTTGCCCACGCCTGTCACGATCAGCGCCCGCGGCATGCTCTCTCGCGACTCGGCAATCGACCTCAGCGTCGCCTCCAGCTCGCGCAGCGTCGCGGTGTCGAGGGCGTTGAGGTGCGCTTCGCGGCAGATGGTGATGAGCGCGACGCCGTCGGCGTCGACCTCCAGCCGGATGTTCCTGGCCTCCATCTCCTGGGCTTCCATCGGTGTTTCTCCTTGGGGATTTCGAGTGCTTCGCGCCCGCGCGTTTTGAACGGCTGTTCAGCGGGCGACGGTTGTTCAGTGGCCGTCAGGTGTCAGCCGTAGGTGAAAAAGCCGCGCCCGCTCTTTTTGCCGAGCCAGCCGGCGTCCACGTATTGCCGCAAGAGAGGGCAGGGCCGGTATTTGTCGTCGCCGTAGCCGCGCTGCATGACCTCCATGATGGCCAGGCAGGTATCGAGGCCGATCATGTCGGCGAGCGCGAGTGGGCCCATGGGAAGACCAGCGCCGAGCTTCATCGCGTCGTCGATTTGTTGCGGCGAACAGGCGCCTTCGAGCAGGGCGAAGCAGGCCTCGTTGAGCATGGGGATGAGCAGGCGGTTGACGACAAAGCCGGGCAGGTCGCGGCAGACGACGGGCGTCTTGCCGAGGGCGCGCACAAAATCGGCGGCGCGATCCCGGGTTGATTCGTCCGTGGCCAGTCCGGGGATGACCTCGACGAGCGCCATCAACGGCACCGGGTTCATGAAGTGCATCCCGACAAAGGCTTCGGGGCGCCTGACCGCCTGCGACAGGCGCGTGATCGAGAGCGACGAGGTGTTCGTCGCCAGGACGCCGCCTTCGCCAACGACCTCTGAGAGACGGGCGAGGAGATCGCGCTTGAGCGGCTCGCTTTCGGGCGCGGCCTCGATGACGAGGTCCATGTCCCGCGCGGAAAGATCGGTGGTGAGGGTGAGCGCCGCCTGTGCCTCGGCCAGCGTGACGCCGTTGAGCTTGCCGCGCCTGTCCGCCTTGGTCAGTCCGGCGGCGACGCGTTCGCGCGCCCTGTCGAGTTGCCCCTCGGCGATGTCGAAGAGCGTCACCTTCATCCCGGCCTGCAGCGCGACCTGGGCGATGCCCGTCCCCATCTGGCCCGCGCCGGCCACGAACACATTTTGAATTGCCATCTGACGAACCTCCCTCGCGTGAAAAAGCCACCCCCGGTTCGAGAGGGTGGCGTGAATGAGATGCCGACGCGGTCTGGACGCGCTCACTTGCCCGAGGCGCGGCGGCTGTAGGTCTCGAAGCGCTTGTTGCGCTCGCGTTCCTCTTTGGCCCGCACCTGTTCGCGCGCTTTTTCGATGCGCTCGACGCGGCGCTCCTCTTCGGTCGTGGCGTAGCGCCATTGGAGAAAGGCGCCGAGGGCGAACACGGCGGCGATCGCGCCCTGCAAAAAGTAGGGGCTCCTCGCGATGGGCAGCTCGACGTTGAAAAGCCGCAGCAGCGCCAGCGACGCGAGGACCGTGGCGAGGGCGCCCAGAAGAGAGACGGAGACGGCGGTCGTGACGCGCTCCGCCAGGACGGCGAGAAAGCCTGTGACGAGCGCGCTGCCAAAGATGATCCCCACGCGGATCAGCGCGTTGTTGTCGGTGGCACCTGTTTCGTCCGGCATCGACAGCTCGTGGCCAAAGATGCCGCCGACGACAGCGACGCAGAGCGCGGCCAGATAGTGGGGCTTGTAGCCACCGAGCGCGGCGAGCAGGAGCGCGAGCCCATAGGCGAGGACGGTCGGCGAGACGCCCAGGATCGAGGACAGAAAGCCGCCGACATACCAGCCCAGCAGGAGGCCCGGCGGGACCATGACGAGTCGGTGGGGGAAGGGGCGGCTGCCCAGGATCGTGGCCATCAGTCCGTAGGCCAGAACGCCGGCGGCGATGGGCGTCGAGAAGCTCCCCGACAGGGCCAGCAGCGGTTCGGAAGAGAGGACCCACTTCTGAAAGAGCTGCGAGAGGGCAGCCCAAAAGCTGAAGACGGGCGAGACGGTGTCGGCGGCGCTGAACGTTTCGATGTCCATGGCGAACGTGCCTCCCGCGACGCGTCAGAAGACGAAGAGCGCGGCGATGATGGCGAGAACGACAATCCAGGCGATGGCCAGAAGACAGAGCGTCGGCCTGTCGGCCGCGGTGCGCTCCTGAAAGAGGCGGGCCTGTTCGCGCTGCGCTTCGCTCGATTTGTCGTCGGCGAGGAGGTCCCGGGCCAGGCGACGGGCGGCGAGGGCGTCACCGGCGGCGAAGAGGTCGATGGGGCTTGGCGACGGCGACTTGGGCGCATTCACGGCGGGCGCGGCGGCTGGTGTCGAGGGCTTGGCTTTGCTGGCTTTCATGTTTGCTCGGTGCCTGTCGGGCGGGGGTGCCTTGGGGCGGCGCGATTCGTGGAGACAGGTCGGGGTCGCGGTTCAACAGTTCAGGCAAGGCAAAGCCTCCCGCGACTGGATGGGATGGATCACGGGAGGCTTGGGAAAATGGCGTCTGACACGCGCATCAATCACTGGGCGCGGCGCACGCACCAGCGCTCGGCCGTGAAGGCGCCGGCGGCGACCTCCTCCTGAATGCAGCGGCAGAAGTGGTCGGCGGGGCAGTCCTCGTCCGAATCGCAGCTCTGGACAGCGCAGAAGAAGGGCGGGGTGGCGATGCCCGAGGTGTTGCGGCTCAAGCAGGGGTAGCCGCCGCAGACCTCCGTGTTGGAGAGCGTCTCCGGGTCGTTCATCGAGGAGGCGCACTGGGTGTCGCTCGTGACATCGCCCGGGGCCGGCAGGTCGCGCGCGATCACGTTGCAGGCGCTGCCCACGTCGCAGCCGGGAAGTTTGGAAATGGTGCGCGAGGTGTCGCAGCCATCGGCGCAGGTGCCGACATCGGTGAAAACGCAGCCGGCGTTGGCCGCGTATTCGTCGCTCGTGCTGGGCGTTCCCGTCTTCACGCTGCCAGTCGCGTCGCAGACAATCTCGGGGCAGTTCGTCCCCGCGGTCGAGGCAGGGCCTTCGTTGTTGCCCTCTTCTTCTTCTTCGGCGCAGCCAAGGGCGGCCATGGCCAGGGTCGCCGCGAGGCAGCAGGAGAGGATGGTCTTCCAAGAGGTGGTTGTCTTCATGGCGTGTCACTCCGTTCAGAGGGTGCTTCAGAGAGGTGTCCCTGTGAAAAAGGCGGCGGAACTTAGTCAAAAGTCGGCGCTTGGCGAGGGGGGAAACAGCGCGTGACGGCGTCGCGGTGGGCTCGAAGCGCGTTGAAATTTTGGGGGGTGGCGGCTACGGTCCGCGCCCTTTTTTCGCGGCCCTTCCTCTCCCGGGAGTGGCCGCGCGTTTTTTTCTGAAGCCAGGCTGTCTGGCGGGGAGATGAATCATGAGTGTCGACCGCGTTCCCATGACCCACGGCGGCGTGCTCCGCCTGCGCGAGCAACTCCGGCGCCTCAAGTCTGTCGAGAAGCCCAAGAACATCCGCGACATCGAGGAGGCGCGCGCCCACGGCGACCTCAGCGAAAACGCCGAGTATCACGCCGCCAAAGAGCGCCAGGGCCAGCTCGACGCCGAGATCCGCCACCTGGAGGACATCCTCGGCCGCTCCGAGGTCATCGACGTGAGCAAGCTCTCCGGCGACCGCATCGTCTTTGGCGCCACCGTCGAGCTCGAAGACGACGCGGGCCACAGCATCACCTACCGGATCGTCGGCGAATACGAGGCCGACATCAAAAAGGGCCTGCTCTCGGTCACGTCGCCCATCGCCCGCGCGCTGGTCGGCCGCGAGGTGGGCGATTCGGTCCGCGTCCAGGCGCCCGGTGGCCTCAAGGAATACGAGATCATCGACGTCCGCTTCGAGGAGTTCGACGACAAGTGAGGCGCGCCGCCGCCCGACAAAGCGAGGCGCCGTTCGACGCCTCGGGAGAGAGCATGAGAGCCGAGAGCATCCGCATCGCCGAAGAAGTCCAAGACGCCCTGGCCGAGGGCCGCCCCGTCGTCGCGCTGGAGTCGTCCGTCCTGGCCCAGGGCCTGCCCTACCCGCACAACGTCGAATCGACGCGCGCCTGCGCCGCCGCCATCCGCGCCGAGGGAGCTGTTCCCGCCGTCACCGCCGTCATCGCCGGTGTCCCCTGTGTTGGCCTGAGCGACAGCGACATCGACGCGCTCATCGCGCCCGAAAACAAAGCGCTCAAAGTCGGCGCGCGCGACTTTGCCGTGGCCGTGGCCGGCAAGCGTTACGGCGCCACCACTGTGGCAGGCACCTGCACTCTGGCCGACGCTGTCGGCATTCGCCTCTTCGCGACCGGAGGCATCGGCGGCGTCCACCGCGAGGCGGAACTCACCTTCGACATCTCCCAGGACCTCCCGGTGATCGGCAAAAGCCGCGTCGCCGTGGTGACCGCTGGCGCCAAGGCCATCCTCGACCTGCCGCGCACGCTCGAAATGCTGGAGACACTCGCCGTCCCGGTCGTTGGCCTCGGCACGAACCGATTCCCCGCCTTCTATCTGAACGACAGCGGGCTCCCGCTCGAGCACCGCGCCGACACGCCAGAGCAGGCGGCGGCCATCCTCCACGCGCGCTGGGACGTGCTCGGCGAGACAGGCGGCGTGATCTTCGCCAACCCGATTGACGAGGCCAAAGCGGCAGACCCGGCGCTGATCGAGCGAGCCATCGACGCGGCGCTGCGGCAGGCCAAAGAGCAGGGCATCTCGGGCAAGGCCACGACGCCATTTCTCCTCTCTGCGGTCGCGCGCGAGACGGGCGGCGAGAGCATGAAGGCCAACCTCGCCCTGCTCGAAGCCAACGCCCAACAGGCCGCGCGCATCGCCGTCGCGCACGCGTCCATCCACCGATGAGCGACTCCGACGCGTCGAGCGACCAGCGCCTTCCGCGTTTGCGCGACGATTTGATCGGCTGGTTTGAACGCCATCAGCGCGATTTGCCCTGGCGTCGTCGTCGCGACCCCTACGCGGTCTGGCTCTCGGAAGTGATGCTGCAGCAGACGCAGGTGGTGACGGTCGTCCCCTACTTCGAGCGCTTTCTGTCTCGCTTCCCGACCATCGCCGACCTGGCCGCCGCGCCGCTCGACGAGGTCCTCGGCCTGTGGAGTGGGCTTGGCTACTACGCGCGCGCCCGCAACCTGCACCGCGCCGCCGCCATCATGGCGCGCGAGGGCATCCCTCAGACGGCGGAGGCATTGAGGCGACTGCCCGGACTGGGGCCCTACACAGCGGCCGCCATCGCCACCTTCGCCTTTGGCGAGGCCGTGCCCGTGCTCGATGGCAACGTGGCGCGCGTCCTCTGCCGACTCGAAGCGCTCGAACTGCCCGACGACCAGACGCACCCGATCCTCAAAGAGCGCTCAGAGCGATTTCTCGATCGATCGCGGCCCGGCGCGTTCAACGAGGCGATGATGGAACTGGGCGCCCTGATCTGCGTTCCCGGCAAGCCGCGCTGCCTGGTCTGCCCCGTGGCCATCCACTGTCGGGCCCATGCTCAAGGCCATGAGCGCCGCCTGCCCCTGCCCCGCGTGCGCCTCGAAAAAAAGCCCCTGCGGCTGGCCTGCGCCGTGGTGCGTCGGGACGAGCGCGTGCTGCTGATTCGCCGCGAGGAAAAGGGCCTCTTTGGCGGCCTGTGGGAATTGCCGAGCGCCGAGATTCCGCCCGGTGACGACGCGCGCGCGGTGCTCGCCCGGCTGGGGTTGGTGGCGACGGCGGATGAACCGATTGGCGTGGTGAAGCGGACGCTGACGCACCGGCTGCTGACGCTGGAGCTGTGGCCCTGCGCGATGTGGCCTCGGAAAAAGGACGCGGCGGCGGGTTCAGAGCGCTTTGTCGCGGCGGACGAGTGGTCGGGGCTGGGCCTGTCGACGGCCATGCGGCGGGCGCTGGAAAAGGTCGAAAAATCCAGGGCCAGGTGATCGCCAAAGCGCGCGTTTTCAGAGGGAAAAAGCGGCGTTGGGGGCGGCGTTTTGCAAGCGGGCGAAACAGCGCTCAACAGACCTGTAGCTAAATTTTTGACCAAGTGCGCACATGTGATTCCATGTGGGACAGGAGTCACGCCATGACACGCACGATCGCCCTCGCCGCCACCTGCCTCAGCCTCATCGCCGTCCTCTCGCCCAACGCTGCGGGCGCTGCCCCGGCTGACCGCGCCGAAGCTGCCTTCACCCGCGCCAAGTCCGAATATCTGGCGCTCAAGGAAGACCCCCGTCGGCGCAAGTATCGCGATCAGTGGATCGCCATCGCCACCAAGCTCGAAGGCGTGGCCAAGAGCTATCCCAAGAGCCGCCGCGCGCCGGACGCCCTCTACAACGCGGCCAAGCTCTACTCCGACCTCTACCGGGTCTCGCTGGCGCGCCGCGATCTGAACGCCTCGCTCGACGCCTGGGAACGCCTCTACACGCGCTATCCCAAGTCGAACCTCGCCGACGACGCGCACCTGGAACGGGGACGCCTCTTCCGCGACCGCCAGGGCGATCTCGAAATGGCCCGCGCCGAGTTCAAGTCGGCCATCGCCATCAAGGGCGACATGGCGTCCGAGGCCCGCCGCGACCTCAACGCGCTCGGTCCCGAGCCCAGGCGCAAAGCCGTCGCCACCGCCAAAAGCGCCAAGGCCAAAAGCGCCCGCGAGGACAAGCCCAAGACGGCCCAGCAGATCGCCGCCGAGCGCCGCGCCAGTCTGTCCAAGGGCTTTGCCCGGGCTTCGGCCGCCGAGGACGAGGGCGAGAACGTGCTCGACGCCCGCCGCGTCGACGCCATCGCCAAGGCTTCCAAGCAAGAAATCCCGCTCTCGGTGCAGGCCGGGCTCAAGGTGAAGCGCATCATCATCGACGCCGGTCACGGCGGACACGACACCGGCGCCATCGGCAAGGCTGGCACGCGCGAAAAAGACATCGTCCTGTCGATCGCCCGCCGCCTCCAGGCCCGCCTGCGCGAAGCTGGCTACGACGCGCTCCTGACCCGCAAGGACGACACCTTCGTGCCGCTGGAGGAACGCGCCCGCTTCGCCAACCGCAACAAGGGCGACCTCTTCGTGAGCATCCACTGCAACGCCAGCCCCAACCGCAAACTGCGCGGCGTCGAGACCTACACGCTGAACGTCGCCAGCGACCGCTACGCCATGCGCCTGGCCGCCTTCGAAAACCAGGCCAGCGAACGCGCCGTCTCCGATCTGCAGCTCGTGCTCGCCGACCTCGCCAAGAAGGCAAACACCGGCGAATCGACCAAGCTCGCCCGCACCATCCACCCGACCGTCGTGGCCGCGCTCAAGGACGGCAAGACGCCGGCGCGCGACCTCGGACTCAAGCAGGCGCTCTTCTATGTGCTGCTCGGCGTGCAGATGCCGTCGGTCCTCGTCGAGGCAGGGTTCATCTCCAACCCCCAGGAAGAAAAGCTCCTGGCCAAGACCTCCACACAGCAGGCGCTCGCCAACTCGATGGCCAAGGGCATCATCCGCTTCATCACCGAGCGCGACGCCATGGCCCACGCCTGGCTGCACTGAGGCGCCGCGACCAGAGAGCAATGACGCAGAATTGATGGCGGTCCGCCGGGGCCGCCTTTTCTGTTGTTGGCCTGCCCGCGCGACAGAGCCGGGATCGAATCGCGGCCCATGACTCGCTGTTCGGGCGCCCTAGCCTCTCGCGACACGCGCCTTTTTCGGGACCTCGCCCCATGTTCGCCTCCGCCCTCCTGTCCGCCTGGATTGCCCTCGCCGCCACTGCCCAGCCGCCTGGCATTGACCTCGCGTTTGTCGAGCGCCGTGGCGCGCGCGTGGCCGACCTTGAGCTGCGCGAAGCCGATCCCCGCCTGATGGCGCAGTGTTTCGATCCCGAAGGGCACTCGCCAGAGGAACTCGACGAGGCGCGCAAAGCGCTGATCGGGCAGGTGATCTGGCTGCACCAGGGACCGCGCCGCATCGCCCGTGGCCGCGTCGAGTCGCTCACCATCCGCGCGGATCCTCTGATTCCCTGCGCTGTCGTGGCGCGCGCCAGGTTTGAACGCCCGCTGCCGCTCATCGGCCGTGGCGACGTGCTCTGGGCCACGACCAAATCGCTCGACACCTCGCCGCGCGAACCAGTGGGTCAGGATGTCGTCGAACGGGCCCGTCAGGCGCTCCCCACTGATCTCGCCGAGGCCTGTCTCGAACGTCAGGCGGTCACGCGACGCGGCGTGCGCGGCGGCACCTTTGTCGGCTTCGTCTGCGACCGTGAAGGCGCCACACTCTCGGCCATCGCCTTTGTGCCCAGGAGCGGCGAGGCGCGCGTGTCGCTGGTGGAACGCGGCGATTACGGCGCGCTGTCGCTGATCGAGGTCCTCAACCCGGGCCAGGCGGATCGACACCGGCTCGTCCTGTCGCGCGAGTGGCCGCCCATCGGCAGTCAACGCCGACTCGAACTTTGGGAAGAAGACGGCAACGCCGCCACGTCCGCAGCCGCCGAATCGCTCGCCAGCGACATGCTCTTCCTCCTGGCGGAAGAGGCACGCGGCAGCGCCTTCGAATCCTTTGACGACGGCCTAGACGACGGATTCGAGCTGTTCGACGAGGCAGGCGCCAGTCCGGCCAGTGAGACGCCCGACGCCCGCGAATGAACGCTGTGACCGCGACGGCAAACGCATCCCCCGCTGCCCGTGAGAAAGCCCCCTCGCCGCCGCGTCGGTTCGCCAAGGCTACAGCTGCATCCCCTTGGGCACCACAACGAGGTGCTCGCCGCCGCCGTGGATGGGGATGGTCTTGAGTCCGCGCGCCTCGTCGTTGCCGCGATCCACGCCGATGTAGGTCCCGGGCGAGAGGCGGACGTTGCGGTCGATGATGGCGTTGCGCACGAGGCAGCCGCGCCCGATCGAGGTCTCCAGCAGCGTCTCGCCGCTCATCTCCCCGCCCATGATCACCGAGTTCTCGATGTAGGAATAGCTATGCACGTGTGTGCCCGGCCCGAGAATCGATCGCCGCACCTTGGCGCCGCTAATGATCACGCCGTCGGCCACGATGGAGTTGATGGCCATGCCCGTGCGGTTGGGCGCCTCGTGGACGAACTTGGCGGGCGGGAAGTGCAGCGGGCAATTGTAGATGGGCCACAGCTCTCCGTAGAGGTTGATGCTCGGCGCGGCGGCCACCAGATCGAGGCTCGCGGCCCAATACGCCTCCAGCGTCCCGATATCGCGCCAGTAGGTCGAGTCCGTCGCCCGCTCGACCACGCGCTTGATGCGCTCGCCGTCCTTCTGAATCCACTCGTGCTCGGAAATTTTGTTCTGGGTGGAAAAATCGAAGGCGCAGACCTTTTCGCCCGCCGCCACCATGGCCGGGATGACGTGACGGCCGAAGTCGTCGTGCTCCTCGCCCAGGTAGGCGTGCAGTTTGTCGCGGTTGAAGACGTAGATGCCCATCGAGGCGAGGCATTCGTCCGTGCCCGGAATCGGCGTCGCGTCCGTGGGCTTTTCCTGAAACCCGACGACGCGCTGCGCTTCGTCCACCTGGAGGATGCCGAAGTGGTGCGCCTCTGCTCGGGGAACGCGGATGGCCGAGACCGTGAGGGCGGCGTCCATCTCGTCGTGGAAGTCGCGCATGCGCCGGTAATCCATCTTGTAGATGTGATCGCCGGAGAGAATGAGGACGCGACGCGCGGGCGACTGCTCGATCAGCGTCCAGTTCTGGCGGATGGCGTCGGCGGTGCCCTTGTACCAGCGGTCTCCGAGCTGCATCTGGGCCGGGATCTCGTCGATGAACTGGTCGAGGCGGCGCGGCAGAAAGTTCCACCCCGCGCGCAGGTGGCTGCTCAGCGAGTGCGACTTGTATTGGGTCAGCACGTAGATGTGGCGGATGCCGGAGTTGATGCAGTTGCTGAGCGTGAAATCGATGATGCGGTAGCCGCCGCCAAAGGGAACGGCAGGCTTGGAGCGCACGCCAGTGAGCGGCAGCAACCGCTCGCCCATGCCGCCCGCGAGGACCATCGCGAGAGTGTCGAAGCTCATGGAATTCCTCCCCGGTGTCTCCTCTGGCCGCCGCGTCGACCGGTCGCCATGACAGCGGCGCGGGAGCGGGCCAGACCACCGCCGGACGCCATAGGGGCGGGCGCGCCGAATCTCAAAAAAAAACGAGGCGTGCCCCATTTGTGGAACGCGCGGGCGCAAGGTCCGTCAACGCCTGCCGAACCGCCTGCCAGGACGCGCTTTTTCGCCGCCTGTGCAGCGCTTTGAGGCCGCGTCGAATGGGCTGTCGCCCCCTTTGAAGAGGGCATTGAACCGCGCTCGACCGCTGTGCTTTAGAGCGCCGCTTTTTTCGCGGGCGGCCCTGTGGCGACCTTCTCAGCCGACATCGTCTCTTCCGCGTCCAGTCCTGTCGGGAAGGATCTCGATGAGCGTCCATGAGAATTTTGGAGGGAGGCGAGGGATCGCGGCGTTGGGGATGGCCCTGTCGTTGGCCTCGGTCCTCGTCCATCCGGCCTGTCAGCCGCGCGCCCAGCAACAGGAAGAAGTCCAGGCGCCAGCGCCGCCCAGCGTCGCCACCGTGAGCGGACAGCCATTTCCGGCCGATCTCCTCGAACGCGAGCTGGCGTTCGTCGCCGCCACCTCGGCCATCAAGCCGCAGAACGAAGAAGAAGAGCTGCGCGTCAAGCGGTCGATCCTGGAGGGACTCATCGACCAGTCGCTCGTGCTGGCGGCCGCCCGCGAGAAGGGCATCGAGCTGCCAGAGGGCGTGATGGAGCGGGAGATGGAGGCGCTGCGCGCGCAGTATCCGGATCAGAGCTTCGAGGAGCTGCTTCGAGAGATTCGGATCAGCGAACAGGAGTTCATCGAGCGACGGCGGCAACGGCTGCTCGTCGAGCACTACTTCGCCACGGAGATCTTCGCCCGCCAGGCGGTCACCGAGGCAGAGATCGAGGCCCACTACCAGGTGCATGTCGACGAACTCAGCGCGCCCGAAGAAGTCCGCGCCGCCCACATCGTCGTCTCGACCAACGACGAGGCGATCACCGTCCTGCGCGAGCTCAAGGCCGGGCTCAAATTCGACGAGGCCGCGCGCCGCTATTCGATCGCGCCGGAGGGCAGGCTGGGGGGCGACCTCGGATTTTTTCCGCGTGGCGTGATGCCCCCGGTTTTCGACAAGGCCTGTTTTGAGCTGCCCGTGGGCCGTGTCTCGGAAATCGTCCCCAGCGACTACGGCTTCCACATCTTCAAGGTGCTCGAAAAACGCCCCGCCCGCCGCCGCGGCTACGCCCAAAGCCACCCGATCATCGAGCGACAGCTGATGCAGCGAAAATTCGAGGAGGCTGAGCGCGAGCACATGTCCGCCCTGCGCGCGGCCGCCAAAATCTCGATCGACCTGGCGGAGCTTCAGCGCGTCCGCATCCGACGTTGAGCGCGCCACGCGACGTGAATTTTCGCGCCCGGGCCACCGTTCAGGCTCTGGCGTCCGCCCTGGCCCGCACTGAGGGCAGCGGTGACTTTTGCGAGAGGCGCGCCCCGAAGCGCCCGCGCGAGGAACGATGAGACCGACATTCACAAAGCTGATCCCTCTGTTGGCGATCCTCGCCGCTCCCGCCGCCTTTGCCGCGCCACGAGTCGTCGACCGCGTGGCCGCCCTGGTCAACGAGGAGATGATCCCGCTCTCGGAGATTTACGAGCGCGCGGTGCCCCACATCATCCAGCTCGAACAGGAAGGCAGCGCCACGCCCGAACGCCGTAAGGCCATGCTCAAGGCCGCTCTCGAAGAGAGCATCGCCGAGCGCCTGCTCGCCGCCGAACAGAAGACGCTGGGCATCGAGGTGACCGACGCCGAGGTCGACGCCGCTGTCGAGGATGTGCGCCGCCAGAACCGCATGGACGCCGAGTCTTTCGAAAAGGCGCTGCAGTCGCAGGGCATGGACATGGCGAGCTACCGCGAAAAACTGCGCCAGGACCTCGCGGCGATGCGGCTCATCACCTTCAAGGTGCGCTCGAAGATCAAAGTCAGCGACGAGGACATCCAGGCAGAATACGCGCGCATGGAGCGCGAGGCGGCGACCGACTTCGAAGTGCGGGCGCGCCACATCGTGATTCAGGTCGAGAAGAACGCTGGCGAAGAGGTGGAGAAGAAGGCACTGGCGCGGGCTCAGGAACTCGCGCGGCGGGCCAGGGCGGGCGAGGACTTCGAGGCGCTGGCGCGGGCCCACAGCGAGAGCGCGTCCAAGGAGCTGGGCGGCGATCTCGGCTTCTTCAAGCGCGGCGACATGGTGGCGGCCTTTGAGCGAGTGGCCTTCAGTCAGGAGCCCGGAGAGGTCAGCGACCCGGTGCGGACGCCCTTTGGCTGGCACGTCATCCAGACGGTCGAACGCCGCGCGCGTGGGTTGCCGCCGCTCGAAAGCGTGCGCGCCAAGATCGAGGACAAGCTGGCCCGCGCCCAGATGCGGCGACAGACCGAGCAATACGTCGCCGAGCTGCGCTCCAAGGCCGAGGTCGTGATCAAGGTCGACGACCTGCGCTAGCGCCCGCCCGCGCGCCGACTGTCCGAAGTCATCGGCGCAAACGCGCCGCGCGATGCCCTGGACCGTGCCCGTCCGCGCGTCTCGCCTCTTTCTTTGCGCCGTCCCTCCCCAACCTTGACCTTTGCGCGCGTTTCGCGCTTTCGGCCCCGCCCCATGAAAACCGCACTGATTTCAGCCCTTTCCACCGCGCTGCTGTCGCTCCCGACCCAGACCGCGGCGCCTCAGGCCACAGCGCCCGCGCCCACCGCGACGATTTCACCCGCCGCCCAGCCCGCCGATCCGCACGCCGGTCACCAACACGCGCACGGCCCTTCGCAGACGCCGCTCCCCGCGACCGACAAGGCCAGTCAGGAGGCGATGAACGCGATGACCGAGGCCAAGCTCACGGGGCTGGCCGCCTATCTGCGCGCCCTTCTGAATGACGAAAGCGACGAGGCTGCCCTCCGCAAGTCGAAGCTCGATTTGCCGACGCTCGACAGCCTGGCGTTCCTCTCTGAGCGCTACTACCCGGCGCGCGCCAAAGCCCTGGAGTTCGAGGCCGAGCTCGCCCGCCTGAAAGCCGCGCCCCAGGGAAAGGCGGAGGCGACCCGCGCGCGTTCGCTGCAACAGATGCTCGGCGCCCACGAGCGCTTCCGCGGCCAGTTCTTCCAGCAGGTCAAAGAGGAGAATCGGGCGCTCATCGACAAGCACGAGCCGACCTTCCTCGCCCTCGTCCGCGAGCAACAGGCCAAGCGGGCGAAAATCCAGGCCGAGTCGGTGGAGCTGGTGCGCAAGAACTTCGACGAATCTCTGATGCCGCGCTTCATCGCCTATCTCTCGGCGCGCGCGACCAGGACGCCGGAGCGGCAGGCGCTCGCCACGGCCAAAATCGAGGAAAAGCAGGCGATCGGGCTCTCGATGCTCGTGAGCGAATACGGGCGGCAGAAGATGACGGCGCGACAGGCCGAAAAGGAGCTCCCGGCGGCGCGGCAGCGGCTGAAGGCGGCCCAGACCGGCGGACGTTCGACCTCGTTCGAGGAGCGACTCATCCAGCACTACGAGGCGCAGCTGACCGGATTCGAGTCGTTCAAGGCGTCGTTCGCTCAGAAGAACGGCGCGAAACTTCAGGCGGCGATCGAGGCGAATTTCGACGCGTTGATGGCGGCCTATCAGCGGCAGGCGGCTCAGCCAGGCAGCGCCAGGTAATCGCGTGTCGCGGCAGGGCGTCCGACGCGTGCGCGTGGAGGGCGGCCCGGCGGCTCAACAGGGAGCAGTGATGAAGTCCTTTATTTTTGGCTTTTTGTGCGCGGGCGCCCTCTTCACGGCGCTGCACTACCAATTCATCCGCACGAATGACGACGTGATCGTCCTGCGCAAGGCGGAACTCGGTTTCGTGAACACGGTCGTCGACATCCGCCAATGGAGCGCGGGCGACTTCCTCAAAAATCCCGACATCACGAAGAAGCTGGCGGCGCACGGCATCGGCAAAATCGTCGACGAGGCCATGGCGCTCCTTCCCAAGCCCGAGGGGGAAGCGGCGGGCAACTGAGGCTGCGGAGAACCGCGGACGTTCAGCGCGCCCGCTCGATGGAGACCTCGAAGCCACCATCTGGCCCCACTTGGCGCGTCGTCCAGCGGCTCTCCTTCAGTCCGACGACCCAGAGCACCTCGCCAGAGGCGTCCGTCAACAGCGCGAGCGCGTCGCGTTCCTCGCGCGGAATTTTGGCGTCGATGAGCCAGCGCTTGAGTTTTTTGCGCCCGACGCCCGAGGCCGGAGCGAAGACATCGCCGGGAGCGCGCGTCCGCACCATGAGCGGCCAGACGAGGCGTTTCTCGGTGGCGTCGATGGCGACAGCGCCAGGGGCAGGGGCGGTCCGCGGATCGAGCCGACGCACGTTGACACGCCAATCCTGAAAGCGACCACAGAGGGGCCCTTCGATGCGAAGCGGCTCCGGCGGGCGAGACTCGGGGCTTTTGGCGGGCGCGAAAGGACCGATTTCAAAGCGACCGTGGCGCAGGCGCAGCTCGATACCGTTGGGCAGTGTCTGGCGCGTGGGCAAAGGCTTCTGAAGCGCGGCTTCCAGGCGTTCGAAGGCGTCAAAATCGAGGCGAACACCGAGTGGACTGACAGCGTCACGCAGCAGGCGAAAGCGCAGGGCGGCGTCGAGCGCGCGCAGCTCATCGAGCGACCCTTCGACCCCAAAACCGCCAGCGAGAGGCCGGCAGACGCGGCGAAAGGCCTGCTCCGCCAGCGACTGCAGACAGCGCTCGTCACGTTCGGCAACGCGGGCAAAGCGGGCGATGGCCTTTATCGAAGTCTCGCCGAGGGCCTGGGTGAGCGCCGGCAACAGCTGATGACGGACGCGGTTGCGGGTGAACGCCGGGGAACTGTTCGTCGGATCGAGCCGACCGCGGACGCGCCGTTCGTTGAGAAAATCGCGCACTTCGCGCCGCGTGACCTCCAGCAATGGCCGGACGATTTGACCACGTCGCCGTTGAATGCCGCGCGCGCCAGCGAGACCCGCCCCAGACGCCAGGCGCATGAGCACGGTCTCCACCTGGTCTTCGATCGTGTGGCCGGTAGCGATGACCTGGGCGCCAACCTCTCGGGCAATCTCGTCAAGCGCCGCGTAACGCGCCGCTCTCGCCGCCGCTTCGACACCCTCCGCAAACCGCGTCCCGAGATCGAGCCGACGCCGAACACAGGGCAGCCCCAGCGCGCGACACAACCGCTCGACATAGAGCGCGTCCCTGGCCGAATCCGGGCGCAGGCCGTGATCGAACGTCGCCACCCAAATCGAGAGACCGCGGGCGTCTTTCAGTGCCGCCAGTGCGAGCAAGAGCGCCGTCGAGTCCGGTCCTCCAGAGCAAGCCACGAGGATGGCGCGACCGCACAGGTCCAGATCCTCGATGGCGCGATCCACCTTCGCCAGCAGCGGATTTGTCGCGCCCAACGCACGTTCCACGCGGCGCCGCGTCAAAGCGACAGCCCGGCGAGTCGTTCCCAAAGTCGATCGAGGTTGAGGCCGTCGACAGAGGAGACGCCCAGCACGCTGCCCGCTTCGAGTTCGAGCACCCTGTCGATCTCGCGCACTCTGGGGATGCGCTTGTGCTTGGGAAGCCGGTCAATCTTGGTGGCGACGACGATGGGCAAACGGCCGATGGAGCGCAGCCACCCGATGATCTGCGCGTCCTCTTCGGTCGGACCAACCTCGCCGTCCACGATGCAGACGACCGCGGCCAGCTGCCTGCGCTGCGCCACATAGCGCTCGATCATCGTCCGCCAGGCCATGCGCTCGGACTTGCTCACCTTGGCAAAGCCATAGCCGGGCAAATCGCAGAGGCAGATGCGATGGCGCGCCGCGTTCAGCTCGTAAGCGACCTCGAAAAAGTTGAGCAGGCGGGTGCGCCCCGGCGTGTTCGAGACGCGGACGAGCTTTTTGCGCTGGCAGAGCGCGTTGATGAGCGAGCTCTTGCCGACGTTGGAGCGGCCGGCGAAAGCCACCTCGACGAGCGCCGATTCCGGGTAGCCCTCGGGCGCCGTCGCGCTCTTGAGAAATTCAGCGGAGAGAATCTTCATGGTCGATGGCGGGCCAGAGGAATGTGCCCAGATGTGGTGAAACGAGGTCGAGCGAATCGCCCCAAAGGCCGCCTGGGTCGCGTCTCACGCCGTCTCGCCAGACAGCTGCCAGCGCGCGTCCAAAGGCTCAACGGCCCAGAAACCAGCCGCCCGAAGAGATCGCGCTCCGCCGCGAGGCAGGTGGAGGCGACGCGCGGGCAGATGTCGATCACGCGCTCTTGCTCTTGCCGCCGCCACCCTTGCCCGGCTTTTCCACGAGGACGAAGGGCGCCTCGCCGTGGAGGATGACGTCGGCGTTGATCACCACTTCGCGCGTCAGCTTGTTGCTCGGCACGTCATACATGACGTCAAGCATGGCCGATTCGAGGATCCCGCGCAGGCCACGCGCCCCGGTTTTGCGGCGAACAGCCTCCGAGGCGATGCCGCGCAGCGCGTCGTCGGTGAACTTGAGCTCCACCCCGTCCAGGTCGAGCAGCTTCTTGTATTGCTTGACGAGCGCGTTCTTCGGGACGGTGAGGATGTTGACGAGGGCCTCTTCGGTCAGCTCGTCGAGAGTGGCGATGATCGGCAGGCGACCGATCATCTCGGGGATGAGCCCAAACTTGAGCAGGTCTTCCGGCTGCACCTCGCGAAAGAGCTCCGAAAGCGTCTGCTTCTGGCGGCTCTTGGTCTCGGTGTTGAAGCCGATGCCGTGACCGCCCTTGCGCTGCTCGATGATCTCCTCCAGGCCGTTAAAGGCGCCGCCGACGATGAAGAGGATGTTCGTCGTGTCGACCTGGAGAAACTCCTGCTGCGGATGCTTGCGGCCACCCTTGGGTGGCACATTGGCCACGGTGCCTTCGATCAGCTTGAGTAGCGCCTGCTGAACGCCCTCGCCCGAGACATCGCGCGTGATCGACGGGTTGTCGGACTTGCGGGCGATCTTGTCGATTTCATCGATGTAGACGATGCCGCGCTGCGCCCGCTCGATGTCGTGGTCGGCCGCCTGGAGCAGGTTGACGATGATGTTCTCGACGTCCTCGCCCACGTAGCCGGCCTCGGTGAGACAGGTGGCGTCAGCGATGGTGAAGGGGACGTTGAGCAGCCGCGCCAAGGTCTGCGCGAGGAGCGTCTTGCCGCTTCCGGTGGGGCCAAGCAGCAGGATGTTCGACTTCTGCAGCTCGACATCGTCCATCGAGACCTTCGACTCGATGCGCTTGTAGTGATTGTGGACGGCCACAGCGAGCGTCTTCTTGGCCTGGTCCTGACCGATCACATACTCGTCGAGCACGGCCTTGATTTCAGAGGGCCGGGGAATGCGCAGGCGGGGATCTTTCTGCACCTCGCGTTCCTGCTCCTCCTCGATGATGTCGTTGCAGAGCGCGATGCACTCGTCACAGATGTAGACGGTGGGACCGGCGATCAGCTTCTTCACCTCTTTTTGGAGCTTGCCGCAGAACGAGCAGCACAGAGAGGGGTCGCGCAGTTTGTCCAAGGTGTGTCCTCCGCGTGAGCGAGAGTGGGAGCAGTCGCGATTGTTCTCGATTGTCCCGGACTCTGAGGGAGCGAGGCTGCCCACGCCATGTCCTCAAGCTAGGCATTGAGCGACCGCGATTCACAGGGCCGCGCCCAAAGGCGGGCGCCCATAGCCCGGGCAGGCGGCGAGTGAAAGCAAAAGGGTGGGGCCTCTCGCGCCGCGCCCCCCGACAACAGCGCCTCCCGTGCAAATGAAAACGGGCGCCCTCCTTCGCGGAAGAGCGCCCGTCGCTACAGCCGATATTTTCGGCCTCTGGCTTACTTGGTCATCTCGGCGATTTCGGCGGCGAGATCGTTCTTCTTCTTCTCGATGCCCTCGCCCAGGAGGAAGCGGGCAAAGCGACGGACCTGAATGTTCTCGCCCGTCTTGGCGATCTTCTCGTCGATCATCTGCTTGACCGTCTTGGCCTGGTCCTTGGCGAAGGGCTGATCGAGCAGACAAATCTCGGCGAAATACTTGTCCATCTTGCCGGAGACGATCTTGTCCCACGCGGCCTGCGGCTTCCCCGACTCCTTGACCTGGTTCAGGTAGAGCTCGCGCTCCTTGGCCACCACATCCTCGGGGACCTCCTCGCGGCGGACGTATTTGGGGTTGAGCGCGGCAATCTGCATGGCCACGTCCTTCACCAGCTCCTGGAAGTCCTCGGTGCGCGCCACGAAGTCGGTCTCGCAGTTCACCTCGACGAGCACGCCGAGCTTGCCGCCCATGTGGATGTAGCTGCCGACCGCGCCCTCGGCGGTCACGCGCCCTGTCTTGGCGCCGGCCTTGGACAGGCCCTTCTGGCGGAGCCACTCGGTGGCCTTGGTCAAATCGCCGTCACACTCGGAGAGGGCCTTCTTGCAATCCATCATTCCCGCGCCGGTCTTCTCGCGCAGCTCCTTCACCGCGCCTGCTGTCACTGCTGCCATCTGCAAACATCCTTTCGAGCCCCAATGCCGCGCAACGTGACGGCCGGGAGCCTCTTGAATCGTTGGTGTTGGGGGGACCCAAAAACGGGCGCCGACAAGCTGCCGACGCCCTCGATGAATCTTCCTCAAAAGAGACCTGCCCGCCCTTCACGCGCGGACAAAGTCTCGTCGATCACTCGGCCTTTTCGGCGGCGGGCGCAGCCTCGACGGGCTCGGCGACCACCGGCTCAGCGCTGACCTCGGGCGCGGGCGCCGGGGCGGCCTTGCGGACCACCTGCACCTGCGGGCCCTTGCGATCGCCAGAGCGGCCACGACGGTCTCCGCCCTTGCGGTCACGGCGGTCGTGGCGATCTCCACGGGAGCCGCGATCATCGGCGCCGCGATCGTCGCCCTTGTCCACGCCCAAGACACGGCGGCGGGCGCTGCCCTCGACACAGGCGTCGGCGATCTTGCCGGCGATCAGGCGAATGGCGCGGATGGCGTCGTCGTTGCCGGGGATGACGTAGTCCACGCCGTCCGGATCGCAGTTGGTGTCGACGACAGCGACGACCGGGATGCCGAGACGATTGGCCTCGTGGATGGCGATCTTCTCCTTGCGCGGATCGATGACGAAGAGCGCGGCGGGCAGGCGCCCCATCTCCTTGATGCCGCCCAGGTTCTGTTCGAGCTTCTCGCGCTCGCGCTCCAGCAGGGCGACTTCCTTCTTGGGCAGGCGCTCGTAGGTGCCGTCCTGCTGCATCTTTTCGATGGCGCGGAAGCGGTCGATGCCCTGCTTGATGGTGCGGAAGTTGGTGAGCGTGCCGCCGAGCCAGCGGCTGTTCACGTAGAACTGACCGGCGCGCGTCGCCTCCTCGGCGATCGTGTCCTGGGCCTGCTTCTTGGTGCCGATGAAGAGCACGTTGCCGCCGCGGGCGACGATCTCGGAGACAAAGGCGCAGGCGCGGCGGAAGAGCACGGCCGTCTTCTGCAGGTCGATGATGTAGATGCCGTTCCGCGCACCGAAGATGTAGGGCTTCATCTTGGGGTTCCAGCGCTGGGTCTGGTGGCCGAAGTGAACGCCGGCTTCGAGCAGCTGCTGGATCGAGATGGAGATGGGCGCGGTGGCGGCGACCTGCGCCGGGGCGGCCTGGGCCTCTGCCTGCTGAACTTGTTCTTCACTCATGTCGGTTTTCTCCTCCGCCTCCGTCGCATCGGTCAGTCACGACACCGCCCAAACGCGCTGGGCGAGACGGCTGTCGAACCTTCTGATCCAATCGGGAAGCGTGTGTATTTGCGGCGACGTGCCGCGACGGTTTGCTGCTGTCAGGACGAAAAAAAGCCCTTTCGAGCCCGGCGAAAGAGAGGAGCCAAGGCCGAAAAGGCGCGCGCGCCCTAGCAAAAGAGAGTGGCGCTCGCAAGAGGGTGAATGGGGCGTTTTCGGCGAGGTTTTCCGGGAGGCGCGACAGCGTTTTTGCGGCGCCCTCGCTCACGGTATCCGCTGCCACTGGACAGGCGGCGCGCCGGGCGAAAACGCGGGAGGCTCCACGGCCACGATGTAGTCGGCGCGGCGGTTTTGAACCTCGTCCACCTCGTCGGCAGTGGCCACCTTGAGACCTTGCTCGCCCAACCCCGTCGTGAAGATGGGGATGCGGATTCCCTTCGCGCGGAAGTAGCGGCCAATCGCGCGCGCCCGGGCGGCGGAGAGCTTGAGGTTGGCGGCGGCTGGCCCAACGGTGTCTGTCGCGCCGGCGATGTAGAGCTTGAGGTTTGCCTGGGTGCCCATGCGGCGCAGCACGTCCCGGAGTGTCGCGATCGAGGCGTCGATTTTGGGGCGTTCCGCCTTGGCGATCTCGGCGCTGCCAGAGGCGAAGACGACCTCCTCGTGCGGGATGTCGTAGCGCCAGGGAAAGAGCTCCAGCCCGAAGTGAAACCCGTCTGCGTCGTGGACCTTCAGTGCGACGCGGAAGACCTCGCCCTCGGTCGGCCCCCACAGGACCTCGGCTGCGGCGCCAGCGGGAAGGACGCCGTAGCTCTGACTCCTCTGCGCGAGGCGCCTGCCCGACGCGTCAAAAACCTCGACCTCGACGCGCGAGATGACGCGGCTCATCGCCAGGGTGAGAAAGCCGCCGTCCACGTTCACATCCTCGGCGCGCACGGTGAATTGGGGCGGATGGACGATTTCCGCGTCGAACTCGGTCTCGTGGCGCATCGTCTCGCCGCCAACGCCGATCTCGAAGATAGCCTTGAAGTGCCGCGCGGCGCCGTCCCTGGGCAGCGGGATGTCGATCCTGGTCGAACCACCGGCCTCGACGCGCTGATAGCGGTGGTCGAATTTCTGCCCGTCCTCCCGTTCGAGCCGCACGAAGAGCGAATCGAGGCGCTCGTTGACCTTGAGCGCGATGTGCGGCCGCGTCCCTTCGGAAGCGAGGACCTTGTTTTTGAGTGTGAACTCCACGGCGTCGGCCCAAGCGGTGCCGAGCGCGGCGAGCGCGACAAAAAAGAAAAGTGACAGGCCAAAGGTCAGTGGCGCGCGGGTCATCGGGTCTCCTCGTCAGGGCGGCTCTGCCCCGGGATGGGTTGCCAGGCGTCGGCCTCGTGGGCCGTTCGTCGGGAGCGTCCAGTCGCGGCGGTCGTCCGTCGGCCTTTCCGCGCGGCGTCCCTTCACAAAAATCGAGCCCGCCGACAGCGCGCGGCAGGCCCGGACAAGTGTGGTGTCTACGCTGTGTCCGCGGTCACTCTCAGAGCGCGGCTTTGTAGATGGCCAGAATCTCAGCCTCGGAGAGCTCGACGTAGGCGCCCTTGATCATCGGCGCGACTTTGGCGGCCATCACCGCGAGCTTGCTCTCATCGATGCCAACCTCGCCCAGCGTCGCGGGCAGCCCCATCTGACGGAAAAACGCCGCCGTCCTGTCGATGGCGAGTCGCGCAATCTCCATCGTCTCCAGCTTTGGATCGACGCCCCAGACATTGACGCCGAGCTCGCGGAACTTGGGCGCCGTCTTTTCGTTCAGAACGGCCCGCATCCAGTGCGGCGTGAGGATCGCCAGCCCCGCGCCATGGGTGATGTCGTAGAAGGCGCTCAGCTCGTGCTCCATCGGGTGGACCGTCCACGCGACCTCTTTTCCGAGCGTCATCAGGCCGTTGATCGCCCAGCTGCTGGTCCACATCAGATTGGCGCGCGCCTCGACGTTGCCCGGCTCCTTCACCGCGATCGGCCCAAACTCGACGCACGTCTTGAGCAGCGCCTCGGTCATGCGGTCCTGCATGAAGCCCGCCGTGTTCGAGAAGTAGACCTCGAAGAGGTGCGACATGATGTCGGCCGTGCCCGAGGCCGTCTGCCAGGCGTTGACCGTGCAGGTGTAGGTCGGGTCGAGGATCGAGGCGACGGGGCGCATCTTCGGGTGGCCGACGCCGAGCTTGTCGTTCGTCTCCGGGTTGCTGATGACCGCGAAGATGTCCATCTCCGAGCCGGTGGCCGACAGGGTCAGCACGCTGACGACGGGCAGGACCTCGCCGATGCGCTCGGGATGGCGGACGATCTCCCAAGGGTCGAGCTCGCTCTTGACGCTGGCCGCGATGACCTTGGCGCAGTCGATGGTCGAGCCTCCTCCCACCGGCAGGATCACGTCGATTCCGTGCTCACGGCAGAGCGCCACGCCCTGACGCACCGAACTGACGCGCGGATTGGGGTCGACGCCGCCAAGCTCCACAAAATCCACGCCGTGCGAGCGCAGCTCTTTGACCGTCGCGTCGTAGACGCCGTTCTTGCGGATGCTGCCGCCGCCATAGACGAGGAGCGCCTTGGTGCCGTGCGCTTTGACGACCTCGCCCAGGCGCTCGATCTGGCCCGCGCCAAAATAGATATCGGTGGGGATGGAGTAGACGAAGGGGTTCATGGCCGGTGCCTTTCTCCTCGCTTTGGACGCGAGGGCGTGCCGAGCCGCGGGGCGGTCGGCTGTGTTGGGGAGTCGTTCGATGGCCTCAAGGCGTTTTGCTGTCGCGGATTGGCCGCGCCGCCTTTTGCGCTTTGCCGCGCGTCCGCCGGGGGATTTTTTCCCAAGAATTTGCCGCGCCCTTCGCACGTCCAGTGTAGAGCGCGACGCCCTTCGCCCCCCCCCCTTAGAGAGGTCCCCCGATGCCCCGACTTTTCGACGCCAAAACGCCCTGCGCCCTTATCGGCATGGTCCACCTCCGCCCCCTGCCCGGATCCCCTGGTTTTGCCGGCGCCACCGCCGACGCCATGGCCGCCATCGAAGACCGCGCGCTCGCTGACGCCGAAGCCCTGCGCGAGGGAGGCGCCGACGCTGTGCTGATCGAAAACATGGCCGACCTGCCCTACCTGCGCGGACGCGTCGATCCCGAGACCGTTGCCGCCGCCGCCGTCCTTGCCCGCGCCATTCAGAGGGAAGCGCGCCTGCCCGCGGGCGTTCAACTCCTGGCTGGAGCCAACCGCGAAGCCCTGGGCGTGGCCATCGCCGCCGGACTGCAATTCATCCGCGCGGAAGGGTTCGCCTACGGCCACCTCGCCGACGAGGGATGGATGGACGCCTGTGCCGGTCCTCTCCTGCGCACCCGCGCCGCCCTGCGCGCCGAGTCGATCAAAGTCTTCACCGACATCCGCAAAAAACACTCGGCCCACGCCTGCACCGCCGACCTCAGCCTCGCCGATCTGGCGCACGGCACAGACTTCTGCGGCGCCGATGGACTCATCGTGACCGGCCCGGCGACCGGCTGCCCCACCGCCATCAGCGACCTCGACGAAGTGCGCGCCGCCGTCCCCCACATGCCTCTCCTCGTCGGCTCCGGCGTCACTCCCGAGCAAATCCCCGCCCTCGCGCACGCCTGCGATGGCCTCATCGTCGGCACCTGGATCAAAGAGGGCGGCAACTGGCGCAACCCCATCTCGCGCGACCGCGTGAGCGCCCTGCGCGAAGCCCTCGACAGCGCCGCGAACGCCACCTGAAGCCACCGCAGGAGAATGCACATGAGCACGCAACAAGAACGCGAATCCGCAGAGAAGCGCGCCGTCCTGGAGGACTTCCTGACCCACGGCCCGGCCATGCTGCACCTCGACGCGCGCCTTCCCGGCGTCCGCGTCCCCCCCTGGCTCAACGACGATCTGCAACTGCGCCTGCGCGTCTCGCCGCGCTTTGATCCGCCCGATCTCCTCGTCGACGAATGGGGCGTTCGCCAAACGCTCAGCTTTCAAGGTCGCCGCTTCCCAGTCGCCATCCCCTGGCGCGCCATCTACGGCCTGAGCGACTC
This sequence comes from Myxococcaceae bacterium, assembly GCA_017500825.1. Classification (GTDB taxonomy): domain Bacteria; phylum Myxococcota; class Myxococcia; order Myxococcales; family UBA5297; genus UBA1203. The sequence continues at coordinate 45,988 of JAFVYB010000107.1, forward strand.
CCGCGACGAACTGCGCCTCTTTCCCCGCTCCATGCCCTTCGAACTCATCGAAGCCGTCGCCGCCACCCAGGGCCTGACGCGCGACGAGCTCGAAAAGCTGCGCGCCCTCGAAGAAGAGGCACGCGACGAGAGCGAGCTGCCGGTCATCCGATTTTCCAAGGTGCGCCCGCTGGAAGCCGATTCAGACGCGCAGCGTCCCAAGCCTCACCTGGTGTCGATCGACTTGGGCGAACCCGACGCCCAACCACCCTCCCCGGACGCGACCACCTCCAACCCGACCGCCGAAACAGACGAGGACAAAGCCCGCCGCCGCGCCCACCTGCGCGTTGTCAAGTGAGAGCCGATCCCACCCCATGCCGCGTCCCAGCTCACCCCGACCGCGCCGACTCGCCACCTGCCTCACCGCCCTTGCCCTGACCGCCTGCGGCCACCTCACCCTGCGCGACGACGCCAGCCCAACGCGCCCGGAGATTCAGACCGCAGACCTCCAAGTCCTCTCGCTCACTCCCCGCGCGGCCGAACTGCGCTTGACACTGAGCGTCAACAACCCTGGCGAGGCCATCACCGCCCAGGACGCCACGCTCGAATGGATGCTGGACGAACAGCGCTTCGCCGCCTCGCGCCACAGCCTCAATCTGCCAATTCCCGCCAGCCAAACTTCCGAACAGGCTTTTGATATTTCGCTTTCCTATTTCTCATTACCATTCATGAATTTTTCCGGCGCGCGCCGAGAAGAATTTCAACTCATTGTTCAAGGAGAGGTCACCGTCTGCGCCCAAAACAAACAATTCACAATCCCATTCAGCGCCCGAGCACCCATTTCCCGGCCCCAGGATCGATAAATCATTATTTTTGACACACCGCCTTATTGTTTTCTTCGCGCTTTGGCGCACGGCATCATTAAAAGACGCGTTTCCACTCGGGCGCAGCGCAAAATAATGCGCTTGAGCGCGTGGCAGATTCGATTCTTGGTGCTTTGGCGCACGGCAATTTGGTTTGAACTCCAATAAGCTCGATTTTCTTTTTAGAGTTTTATCGGAACTCCGCTTCTTTAAAGATGTTTATATCTTTAAAAGCAATCATTTCAAGAAACCGCTCGGGAATCGCGGTCTCTCTGAAAATATTTGTATTTTTAAAAAACAATTTACTTCAACACACCGCTCGGAAAGCGCGGATCGCGAGTGCTCCGGCCGCACTCATCTGCCCTAAAATCAAGAGGGGAAAAGACCCATGGTCGTTTTCCCCTCTTGGCTCCCCTTTTTCCTTCACGACTCTTCCCGCAAAAAGCATACGCAGCGACAAAGACCGCAGCGCAAAACGCAAAAAACGCAAAAAACGCAGCGCACGCGGCGACAAAAAACACGCAAAGCGCAGCGACAAAGGCCGCAACACAAAGCGCACAAAATAAAAATCCCGCACAGCCAAACTTCAGCCATGCGGGATTTCCTGATTTTAAAACAATAACCGATTATTCAACATCCGCGACACAGCGGAACCCGACGACGTCGTTCATCTTGCCAGGACTCAAGTTGCTGCGGTAGGAGACGGGGAGGCCCGAGGCGTAGTTGTCCCAGGAACCACCCTTGATTACATAGTAGATACTTACCGCATGCCACACAGAACTCGTCAATTCCCAAACATTCCCCGCCATATCCTGCAAGCCCAGCGGCGAATTGCCCGCGGAATACGTCCCCACAGGCGCTGTTCCAACATAATTATTATAAGGAATGACCGTCGTTCCATCGCATGCATTGTTATGCGAATCACTCACATAGTCATTATACGTCGCGTGAACGCAATGCGTCGGCGCATCATTGCCCCAGGGATAAGTCGTTTCCAATGCTTTCGTTCCATTATGCGTTGCCGCGTATCGCCATTCATCCTCAGTTGGCAATCGACCACCAATCCACGCGCAATACTCATTCGCACCATACCAATTCACGCAATTCATCGGATGATTCAACCATGACTCACCTCGATTATAGTTGCAAAATAAATTGGTTGAGGGCGTACGATAATTCTCAGCTGTGCATGCGCCCGCGTCGACACATGCCTTGAATTGTTCCACCGTCGTCTCTGTCTTGGCCATGACAAAGGCGTCAACACTCACGGGATTGACCGCGTCTGGCACCGATGAATTAAACGAACCCGCCGGGATTTTGACGCCAGCGATTTCCACAGAACCAACCACCGCGCCCATGTTCCATTCACTCACGGCCGTCTGGCAACCATCCGTGGCAATGATCGTGCCACTTTTCGCGCCTTCTTCAGTCGTCACCGCGTATTCGGTGACATATTTTCCGTCCTTTTCAATCTCTGCCTCAGCGACGGCAATCTCCATCAACGGCGCCACAAATTGATAATCCAGCCCGGCTTTATTGGCTGAAACAGTCAAAGAATAAACTTTTCCTTCATAGATCAATTGATTCCCATCTGACGGAGTAATGGTCAACTCGATTTCCGGCTTGATATTATTGGCGCAAACATCATCAGCATCCGCCGCGCCAGTTTCTCCTTGCCCCCCCTGCGGGCCGGTTTCGCCCTGCGCGCCTGTCGAGCCATGGCAAATATATTGCGTTTGATCTTCCTGAATGATTCCGTCACTCAAAACGTCGATTTTGATACCACCGTTGGGGCAATTCTTATCGCCCTCGGCCAAAACCGTTGTTTGAGTCGAGGTATTTGTGCCATCGACGCCATTCACGCCGTCGACGCCATTAGTGCCATTCTCGCCAGCACACGCGGCAAAAACTAAAGAACACGCCAACGCCATCAACATCCTGCGATTTTTCATCGAGAAACTCCTTACTGTCAGAAAAAATTGCGCCTCCAGAAAAAGCCGCGGCCCCCTACTGGAATTTTGCTGAAAAGTCAATGAAATGCATCTTATCAGAACTCCGCTTTGCCGCTCAGAAAGCGCGGACTGCCTGCGCGTCCGGACGCACTCACGATCCGCGCTTCCCGAGTGGTGTGTTGAAGTAAATTGTTTTTAAAAATTATTCCAAGAAACCACTCAAAAAGCGCGGACTGCCTGCGCATTCGAGACCACGCCTCTGCCATAATGGTGCGAGCGGGAAAAACCCATGTTTTTTCCCTCTCGCGCTCTCCCTTTTCCTTTCCCGCCCCTCAGACGAGCGGCATTTGCTCGATTTCATTTTTGGCGTTTTTACGGTAGCTCGGATTCGGGGCGGGACAAAAGGCCACCGTCGCCCTAAGCACCTCAGATGACCGGTGATTGCCTAGCTTTGTTTTTGTTGACTTTACGTTAGGTCAAATTCGGTGCATGGGCGACGGAACGACAATCAATAAAACCACCGTATTGAATAGGTTTGTCGTTTTTGTCGTGTTTTTCGTCCGCCCAAGCGCCGAATCTGGCCCATTGAGACGTTCAAAATTAAATCGAGCAAATAAAACAGGCCATTGAGGCGCTTAGGGC
>JAFVYB010000108.1 GCA_017500825.1 Myxococcaceae bacterium
CCTCCCTCCAGCACCTCCGCCCCGTTAAAATACACGTCCGGCAAATTAAAATCAGCGAATCATTCGGGGGAGCCCGTTTTGGGGGGTATTTTGGGAGGAATTTCGTGGAGAATTGAACAAACGCCGGGCGGTGAAGCGCGAAAATCAACAATTGCGCCGCGCTGAAGCGGCTTTGAATTGCCGCGCGCTGAAACGCATTGTTTTGCGCGGCGCCCGAGCGGAAACGCGTTTTTAATAGTGGAAACGCGTCTTTAAAATGCCGTGCGCTTCAAGCACAAAAAACAAAGGTGGGCGCTCAAGCGCAAAAACAACAAAGGGGGGTTGCCCAGTTTTCAACAAGTGCTCAAATTTATCCAAAACCGCACGTCGTCGAGAGGGGGACGCGATGAACGAACGACATGGCCCTGATTTTCCGGGAACACATTCGGGGAATAGTCAAAAACCGCCGCCTGAAATTCCGGTGGAGTTTCGCGAAGAAGAGGAGGTTTTTGTCGAATCGCCGCCTCGGGAGAATTGGCGCGGCGAGATACCGCCAAATGAGCGTGCGCCAGGATGGCGCGATGTTTCGCCTCAAAGTCCGTCGGATACGGATAAAATTTATTCGACGGAAACATCCGCGGGCGCGCGGCGTGACAAAGTGCCTCGGCGAAAACTGACACCGACAGAGGCCAATTGGGCGATGGGTTGCCATCTGGCCGCGGTCTTTGGGTATATTTCGTTTATTGGATTTGTTGTTGGACCGCTTGTCGTCTGGTTTTTAAAAAAGGGCGAGGATGAATTTATCGACGAACAGGGAAAGGAGGCGGTCAACTTCCAATTGAGCATGATTCTTTATTATATCGGCGCGGCGATTCTTTCGCTGGTGCTGATCGGCATTCCGATTTTGATAGGGCTTTTTATTTTTCAGTTGGTTGAAATTATTCTGGGGAGCGTTCGCGCCAAGGAGGGGGTTTCTTATAAATATCCGCTGACAATTCGCTTTATTAGCTAAAAGCGGAACGCGGGCTGACACGGGGTGGCAGGGATGGGCAAGGGCCTGTCCCTGTCGCTCGTGATGTGGCCAGAGGGAGCGCGCCAGGACTTGGTGAGATAAAGCAGGCTAAGATAGGTTGATATAGGGTAATGTCGCCTAAATGGCTGTCGGCCACGCGGGTGTCACACCCCTGTGGAAAAATTGGAGGGGGGGCTGTCGCCGGAATCGTCGCTCTCGGCGGTCCGGGGGGCTTCGGTCAGGGCGGCGTGGATTTGGGCGGCGAGTTTGGCGCCGATGCCGGGAATGGCGGCGATGTCGTCGACCGGGGCTTCGCGCAGGCGTTTGAGTGAGCCGAAGTGTTTGAGCAGGCGGGCGCGGCGTGTGGGGCCGACGCCTTCAATGGTGTCGAGATCGCTCGTCAGCGCGCGTTTGGAGCGCAGGGCGCGGTGGTAGGTGATGGCGAAGCGATGCGCCTCGTCGCGCAGGCGGGTGAGCAGAAAGAGTTCGGGGCTGTTTTGGTTGAGGACGACGGGGTCTTTGGTGTCGGTGAGGAAGACGCGCTCGTCCGAGCGGCGCGCGGCGTTGTCGTCGCTCTCTAAAAGTCTGCTCTTGGCCAGGCTCGCGAGATCGGCGTCGACACCGGGGGTGACGCCTTCGTCGCGCAGTGCCGAGGCGGCCGACGCCAGCTGCCCCTTGCCGCCGTCGATGAGGAAGAGGTCGGGCAAATCGCCGTGGCGCACGCGGCGGCGCAGGACTTCGTGGAGCATGGCGAAGTCGTCTGTGCCGCTGACGGTTTTGATGCGGTAGCGGCGGTAGCCAGCCTTGAAGGGGGCGCCGTCGACAAAGCAGACGCCCGAGCCAACGGCGCTGCCGCCCTGAAAGAGGGAAATGTCGTAGCACTCGATTTTGCGCGGCAGGCGGCTGAGGCGCAGGCGCTTTTGCAGGCGTTCGAGGATGGCGTGGGTCTCGTCGGCGGTGGGGGCTGCCTGGGCGTTGAGCGTCTGCGTGGCGTTGCGGCCAGCCATGGCGATGAGGTCGGCCTTGGCGCCGCGTTTGGGGGTGCGCACGTAGACGCGTTCGCCGCGACGAGTGGTGAGCCAGGTCTCCAGCGCCGGCGCTTCGCTCAGTTCGAACGGCAGAAGCACCTCCTGCGGGATGACCACCTCGCCGCCGTAATAGAGCTGGAGGAAGGAGGCGACGAGCTCCTCGCTGGGGAACTCCTGGTCGGTGAAGGGGAAAGCGTGGCCGCCGATGAGTCGTCCGCCGCGAATGAAGAGCAGGTAGATGACGAGCCGGCTGGCCTCGCGCGCCAGGCCGACCACGTCGCGATCGACCGGATCTTCGGAGACGATTTGTTGGCGTTCGAGGCTGCGCGAAATGGCCCGCACGCGATCGCGAAGCGCCGCCGCTCTCTCAAATTCGAGGGCTTCGGCCGCCGCCTCCATCTGATTTCGCAGGCGTTCGATGACCTCGCTCTCTTTGCCGTCGAGAAACTGGACCACTTCGCGCACGCGCTCGGCGTAGTCGCTCTGGCTCACGGCGCCGACGCAGGGGCCGAGGCAGCGGCGCAACTGATGCTGGAGGCAGGCGCGGCCTTTGTTGTGATGCGCGGCGAGCTGGCGGTCGGTGCAGGTGCGCAACTGGAAGTGGCGTTCGAGGAAGCGCAGCGTTTCGCGGATGGCGGTCGCCGAGCTGTAGGGGCCGAAGAGGCGGATTTTGCCGCGCTCGCGCCGGGGTCCAACCTCGGGGAGATCGCTCTGGAAGGCGGACAGGTCGCCGACTTTGCCATCGGCGCAGACGAGCTCGACGCCCTCGATGCGCCCGGCGGCGCGCTGCGACTGAACGGCGCGTGTCACTTCCAGTCGCGGCCACTCGTGACTCAAATCGAGGCTGAGGCAGATGAAGCTCTTGTCGTCGCGCAACAGCACGTTGAAGCGCGGGCAGAAGCGCTTGATGAGCTCGCTTTCGAGGATCAGCGCCTCCTGCTCGGTGCGCACGACGATGACTTCGAGCTCGTCGAGCATCGTGTCGAGGAAGGGGACAAAGGCCCGATCGTCGCCGCTCGCCCTGAAGTAGCTGCGCACGCGCGCGCGCAGGTTGACCGCCTTGCCCACGTAGATGACTTCGCCGGCGGCGTTTTTCATCAGGTAGACGCCTGGCTCGGTGGGGAGGTTGTCGATGCGTGCGCGCAGTTCCGCTCTCATGGGATCCGCCTCGTGGCGCCTTCCTGGCCCCGTCGATCAAAACAGTTCGGGCTGACCGCGGATTCTCCGAAAGGACCGAATCGCGTGGGCGTGTCTTGGGCGGGCGCCAAAACAAAAAGCCCCGACGCCTCTCTGTGAGGCGCCAGGGCTTTTGTGTCGGGACGACTGGATTTGAACCAGCGACCACTTGCACCCCAAGCAAGTGCGCTACCAGGCTGCGCTACGTCCCGAAGACAACTAAGGGGTCGAAAAACGGGGCGCGCCTTATGGGGATGAGGCCCCCTTAAGTCAAGGTAAATCTTCGGTTTCGCCGGTTTTTGCGTCGTTTTTGGGCGTCGAGCGCGCGTTTTGGCCAGTGGCGGGCGCGTCGACGGGGAGGGAACCCTCGTTGAGCGCCGTCTTGAGCACCTGGCTGGGGCGGAACGAGAGGACGCGGCGGGCGGTGATCTCGATGGCGTCGCCGGTCTGAGGGTTGCGGCCGACGCGGGCGGCCTTTTCGCGCACGACGAAATTGCCAAAGCCGGAGATCTTGACCTTTTCGCCGCGCTCCAGAGTCGCCTTGATGGCGTCGAAGACGAGTTCGACCACATCGCCGCTCTCTTTTCTGGAGAGGCCGACCTGTCCGTAGAGCCGCTCGATGATGTCCGCCTTGGTCATGTCCGCCCCCTGGTCTGAAAGAGCTCCGTGCCGGGTCAAAAAGGGCGCAAGCGCCTAATTTTACTGAGTTTTTTTGTCAAGCGAGGCGCCTGGACCGGGGGATGGCGTGGCCGCTTCGAGCGCCGACTCCGCCTCGTCGAACGACATGAACTCCCGAGGCCGCTCTTCGCACCCCGCGCCGCTGCGATGGCGCCGCAGAGGCCCTTCGTCGAACCCCGCCGCCCGCCGCGCGCGCCACAGTCGCGACTCGAACGCTTCCTTCCATTCGGCGCACAGCTCCAGCCCCTCGCGATAGCCGCGGCGGTAGTTGTCGAGGAGGTGAGGTCGATGGCGCGCGAGCCACTCAAAAAAGGGACCGCGTGTGGCGCCGCCGAGAAAGAGCGTCTGGCCAAAGACACGGCTGGCACCGGCGCGGCGGGCGCGGCGGCACAACTCGGTGAGTTCACTCTCGCCGCCATTGATGCCCGGCAGGATGGGGGCGAGCAGAAGGCCGACCTCGATGCCAGCGGCAGCGAAGCGCTCGATTGTCTGCAGGCGTCGAGCTGGAGCTGCCACCCTCGGTTCGAGCGCGCGCTGGGCTTCGACACCGACAAAGGCGCAGGAGATGAGCAGCTCCAGATCGTGCCGTCGGGCGAGCTCTCCGATGAGGTCGATGTCGCGTTCGATGAGAGGGCTCTTGGTGACGATGCCGACACTCAGCCCCTTGAGCGGCAGGAGTTTCTCCAACATGCGCCGCGTCAGCTCAAAGCGCGCCTCGACGGGCTGATAGGGATCGGTGGCGCTGCCAAAGAGCAGTTGTTGCTGGCCGACGCCGCGACGCCGCCTGAGGTCCTGGGCGAAGATCTCCGGCGCGTTGACCTTGACGTAGACGCGTCGCTCGAAGTCCTCGCTGGCGCGCTGGTCGAGAAACTCGTGGGTGTAGCGGGCGTAGCAATAGGCGCAGGCGTGTTCGCAGCCTCGATAGGGGTTGATTGAGAAGAAGTGCGACAGGCGCGTGCCCTGGACGCGGTTGATGATCGAGCGCGCGGGCATCTCCACGAAGGCGACGCCAGCCGAAGCGCCGATGTCGCAGTCGCGCGGGCGGATGAAGCCGAAATCCCTCTGTGTGGGCCGTGTCGTGTCGGGCGCGTCCGTCATCACTTTTCCCTCTTCAACTGCCGAGACCTGGGGGCGGGCGTCGATGGTCACCTGTCGCGGCGCTTCCACCTGTCCGCGAGCTTCGCGCGTCGTCGATGAGCGCGCGCCTTCACCTGAGCGGCCTGAAACGCAAGCCCCGCGTCCGTCGAAATTCGCGCGGCGGTCGAGAAAGCCGGTTGGCATCGGATCGAGAGTGGGTAGAAGCCCGCGCCGTCTGCATTCGGACAATCTCGACGCGGGCGGCGCGCATTCCCCCGCCCCTCATTTCAAAACAGGACTTTCAAGGATTCAGAGAGGACGTGACGCGATGGCATCCCAGTCAAAGGCGAAGAAGGCGACCGGCAAGAAGGCGGAGACAGAGGTCAAGGAGGGCGCCGCCAATGCGGTCAAGGCGGGGGCGAAGAAGGCGGAGAAGAAAGCGGGGGCGAAAAAGGCCGTTCCTGCCCAGGAGCGTGTCGGGAAGCAGGCCAACGCCAGGAAGGGCGCGAAGATTCAGCGCGCGAGCCACGACGCGGCTGTTCCGCAGGCTTTCATCGATTCGATGATGCGCGGCTGGAAGGCGCGTGGGCCGATCAAGGCGCAGAAGGTGCCCGGACTCGATCGCTTTCAGGCGCGGCGCGACAGCCTCTCCAAAAAGTTCCCCGGCGAAGTCGTCATCGTGCCGACCGGGGTGCCGCGCGTGCGCGCCAACGACTGCGACTACCTGTTCCGCCCGGGCAGCGACTTTTTCTATCTGACCGGCAACAAGGAGCCCGGGTGCGTGCTGGCGCTCGTCCCCAAAAAGCGGGGCAAGGCGCACGACGCGTTGCTCTTTGTCGAGCCGGAGGTCGATCGCAGCACGCCGGCGTTTTTTCTCGACCGCGCCCGAGGCGCGCTCTGGGTTGGCCCCAAGCTGGGACTGGAGGGCAGCCTCGTCCGCTATGGCGTCACGGCCACGCGCTCGATCGACGAGCTCGGCGACTTTCTCAAGACGCTCGACCGCAAGACCACACGCCTTGTTCGCGGACTCGACCCGCGCTGTGACGCGGCGCTCAAGCCCATGCCTCAGGACGCGGCGCTCTCCACCGAGCTCGCCGAGATGCGCATGATCAAGGACGCGGGCGAAGTCGCCTCGATCAAGAAGGCCATCCAGTCGACCAAGATGGCGCTCGAATCGGTCATTCGCACCATGCGCGTGGCGCAGAGTGAGCGGGCGGTTGAGGCGGCCTTTGACGCGACGGCGCGCGTGCTCGGTGACGGCGTCGGCTTTGCCACCATCGCCGCGGCCGGTTCACACGCCTGCACCCTGCACTGGACGCAGAACGACGGCCCCCTCAAGCCGGGCGAGCTCTTGCTCATCGACGCCGGTGTCGAGGGCAAGGACATCTATTCGGCCGACATCACGCGCACCTTCCCCATCGACGGGCGGTTCAGCGACGAGCAGCGGCGCGTCTACGACATCGTCACCAAGGCGCAGGACGCGGCCATCAAGGCGGTCGAACCAGGCGCCGATTTCCTCGCCCCCCACCGCGCGGCCACGGCTGTTCTGGCGCAGGGGCTGATCGACCTCGGCATCCTCAAGATGCCGCTCGAAGAGGCGCTCGACGAAGGCGGCCAGGCTTATCGCCGCTACACGCTGCACAGCGTCTCCCACCTCTTGGGACTCGACGTTCACGACTCGGCCGCCGCCCGCCCGGAAAACTATCGCCAGGGCAAGCTCAAGCCGGGAATGGTCCTCACCATCGAGCCGGGGCTCTACTTCCAGCCGGACGACCTCACCGTGCCGCCGCGCTTTCGCGGTATCGGCATCCGCGTCGAGGAGGACGTGCTCGTGACAGAGGGTGGCCGCCAGGTGCTCTCGGCATCGATCCCGCGCAAGTCGGCGCAGATCGAGAAGTGGATCAGCGAGCTGTGGGGCCTCGAAGACGATCCCGAAGAGGAGGAGTGATCGGATTTTGGCCCGAGTGGCCAGCTGTCCGAGTCGCCTCCCTCGTCTCCATCGGACAAAGAGAGGACTTCAGGGCACTGGCCGACGTGACAAAGAGCCCCGCCCTGAAACGCCAACAGACCTTCCGCACCGCGTGCAGCCCGCGCGGTGCCTTCAACTTTTAAGGAGCCGGAAAATGTCAAAGCGCCTTGGAGTGATCGCCTGCGCCATCATGCTGCTCTGCTCGGCCAACGCCCTGGCCGCGCGCCGCGTGGCGGTCCTGATGCTGCCCCAAGACCCGAAGAGCCACGTCTCTGCCTCCAAGTTCGTCGAGTATCTCGAAGAGGCCGTTGACCAGCACCGTGACTGCGTCCTGAGACGCTCAGAGGACACGCTGGGCGACTCGACCCCCATCGCCGCTATCTCGGCACGCAAGAAGATCCGCTCCGCTGTCAGTCAGGCCAAGCGCCAGATCAACGCGGGCGACATCGACATGGCCGAAGAAAACCTCCGCGCGGCGCTCAACGAGTTCTCGGCGGCGGCCGCTGCCCTGGATCGCTGCGGCGAGGTCTGCGACGCGCTGATCCACCTGGCTGGCGTTGAGTTCCTCAAGGGCGAGGAGAACGCGGCGCGCGCGGCCATCTCCGACGTTCTGGCGATGGACAGCTCGTTCAAGTTCGACGGCGCGGCCTTCGACAAGTCGTTCATGCTCATCTACCGCGAGATGCAGGACCGCATGACGCGCCAGGGCCGCCTCGGCACTCTGGTCGTCCAGTCCTCGCCTCCGGGCGCGCGCGTCTTCATCGACGGCGAGGAGCGCGGTTTCTCCCCTCTGACGCTCGATCACCTGCCCGTCGGCAAGCACCTCCTGCGCGTCGAGCGCGCCGGCTATCTGACCTACGGCCAAATCGTCGAAGTCTCCGAGGCCGGTAGCGCCACCGCCCGCCCCCGCCTGACGCCGACCGAAGAATTTTCGGAAATCGCCGACAACATCGAAGGCCTCTCGCGCGACATCGATCGCAAGCGCGGCTCCCGTGCCCTCTCCCGCGTCGGCGCCAAGCTCCAGGTCGAGCGCGCCCTTTTGGGCACCATTCGCACCGAAGGCGGTCGCGTGCGCCTCAACCTCATCCTCGCCGACTTCACCGAGCAGGCGATCCTCTCCTCCGCCTCGCGGACCTTCCAGGAGGACGAATACGGCGAGATCGGCAAGGAAGTGCAGCGCCTCGGCACGCGCGTCATCAACGCGGCCAACTACGCCTCGCACAACAACGAGATTAAGGCCGACTCCTCCGACCCGCTCGACCACCGCACCGGCATGGAGGACTGGGGCGAGGAGGACCGCGGGCGCGATCAGGGTTTCGACTCCTACTCCGCGCCGCCCGAGCGCCGCGACCGCGACGACCGAGACCGCGATCGCAAGAGCGACAAGAAGAAGAAAAAGAAGAAGAGCCAGTCGAAGAAGCGCTCCTCGGACGACGACCGCTACGACGACCGCCGCGAGAGAAGTTCATCGCCCAGCCGCTCCTCCTCAAGCTCCGACGACTTCCGCGACGACGCGCCGCCCCCTCCGCCGCGCGCCAACTCGATGGGCGACGAGCCAGTCGAATCCTGGTGATCCCAGGCGCGACAGCGACAATCGGCCTCCAGCGGTCCTGGACATGTTCCGGGGCCGCTTTTTTTGTCCTGACGAGTGCGCGTCAGAGCGCCGCGACCGCCCCGCGTTTGCGCGCCGTCATTCGAGCTTTCGCGTGCCGCAAGTGAGTCAATTCCGCACCCTCGCCCACTTTTCGGCAGCGCCCTTCGCCCGCGACCATTCCCCTTGACGCGACGAGGCCGTTCCGGCTTGAGCGCGCGCGCCATGCCACTTCTCAAAGGTTCCGTCTCCCTGACGCGATTTCGCGCCGACCTCCCCCACGAGAACGCCGCCTCCCAAAGCGAGCGCCTCCTCGACGCCCTGCGCCTGCGCGCCTTCGAGCCCATCGCCGTCCAAGGCGAAGAAGAACGCGCCGCCGGCTTCGTCGAGCTCGAAAACCACACCGCGACCGACTTTTCGCCCACAGCGGCCTTTCAGGGCGACTGGCTCGTCTTTTCCTGGCGCGTCGACACCATCCGCGTCTCCGCCGCCCAGCTGCGCGAAGAGCTCGCCGCCTGGTCGCAGGCCTTCGAAAACGAGCACGAACGCCCGCCCAGCCGCTTCGAAAAAACCGAGGCCAAGTCCGCGCTGCGCAAGGAGCTGCGCGCCGTCACCCCGCCCACGACCAAGGTCTACGACGTGGCCTGGAACCTCAGCACCGGCACGCTTCAGCTCTTCTGCCTCTCGCGCAAAGTCGTCGACGAGATTCAGGCCGCCATCGAGAAATCATTCGATGTCACGCTCCTGCCGCGCTCCCCTCAGGTGCTCTTCGATGAGCAGGGCCTGCAGGACGCCCACGTCAAGCCGACCCCTGAGCTGTGCTGGCCCGGCCTCACGTCGATGATTTGACCTGGTTCGCGCGCTTCGAGCCGCGACTTTCCGGCGCGTTTGGCCGCGTCCATGGCCAGGGCGCCGATTTTTTGCGCGCCGCCGCCAGTCACGCCGCCTGAGCGTTCCCCACTTTTTTGTCCGCACCGCCATGTGCGCGTCGGACGCATCATCCGCGCGGCCGTCCACCGAGGGATTTGGCCGCCAGAGGAGTTTTCGATGAGCCGCAGACAAGATGCCGCGTTCGCGCGCGGCGACATTGGCGTCGATGGCGAGGCCACCGAAGAGACACGCGAGGCAGCCGAAGTCGAACGCGCCCGGGCACGCGAGCAATTCCTCGCGGGCAAAACCTGGCTGGGCCGCGAATTTCTCACCTGGCTCCTCTGGCGCAGCGAAAGCAGCGACGCGCTCCTCGAATTTCACGGCGAGCCGGTCCACGTCTTATTTGGCGGCCGATTAACCCTCAAAGGCGTCACCGGCGATGTCATCGAACTCACGGTCAAAGGCACCGAGGCCGCTTATTCCAAAGTCAATCGATTTGCCCTGGAACACGGCCTCCTCATTCACGCAGCCAAACTCAAACTCACATTGGGCGAAAAAGAATTCGATTTCACGCTCGACGCGCAATTGCTCGACATTCGCTCGGCCAAATTGCCCGATTTATTGACCGACGACGAGGACGACCGCATTCAGGAGCGCCTCTTTTTGAGCGAGCGCCTCGGCGACCTCGTCCAGACCGTTTTTATTCATTTTCTCGAATTGCGTCGCACCCCAGAATGGAAAAACACCATCGTTCCCGAGATCCTCGACTGGCTGCGCGCTGATAAATAAGCTCGATTTAATTTTTATTACCATTCATTCCAGGCAAACAAAAAACCTCTCGACGGCAGACTCGCCAATTCGAGAGGTTTTTGTTTTTGCGAGTTTTTATTTGGTCGATTCAGCGCGAACTTTCAAACAATCGCCATGATCAACAATCAGGACGGGCGGCGCGGGCGGATTCGGCGAGATTTTGTCGATACAATTCCTGCGCGCGCGGCAGGCGTCCATTCCTGCTCCATCGCCGCCTGTTTCGAGGTGTCTTCTGTCTCTCGCGCCCATTCATCGGCGACAGGATCGCGCCCACCCGAGGCTTCCATGCAAAAAGCCTTCATATCTGTATTTCCCCGAGGCCCATCGGAATACCCCGACAAAACGCACAAGCTCTCCTGATGACAATCAGCGCGCGTGCGACAAAGAGCCAAATCCTCGCGCACACAATGATCGAGCACGCACACTTCACCGACATCGCAGTCGCGATCATTCAGACACGGCAGACAATGTCCCTCGCGACAGGAAAGCGCCCGGCCACATTGCGCCGTTGTCTCGCACATGGGCCGCAAATTCATGTCGATGAGCATTCCCTGCCATTCACCCTCTGGTCGCGGATGAAATTTTGGCGGCGGCATGATCGAGCTTCCCGCTGGCATATTTTCTAAAACATATTTTTGAACAGGCGCCTTTGGTCCGCCCTCTTGAATTGCCGCGACAATGGTCTCTGTTTTGGGCGGTTCCGGGATATTTTTCGGGCGAGCGCTGGCGCGCGGTGGATCATGGCGCATGGACGCCGGAACTGCTGTTTTTGACGTTTCAAAAAAAACATGACGCGCGATCCAAAACGCGGCCATCGATAAGAGTGCCAGCAGGATCAGGACGCGTTTTTTCATGATTTCACCTTAATCATACGGATCAAGCAGGCGCGTCCGCGTCACTGAATAATATGAATGTATTCCCTGTCTTCATCGGCGCATAAGGACGGCATGGGCAATCGGCCAATCTCGTCCTCCAGCTCAGGAATGGTCGGCCGCACATAAAGGGTATACTTTTGTCCTTCGGCGTCTTTGACAGGAATCCCGTCGATAAAATTATCCAAGTTTCCCTGTCGATTTTGCTCAAGAAAATCAGCGCGCGCTTTCTTGAGCCACGCCTGATATTCCTGGGGAAAAACAACGGTGTTTCGAGGAAAATCTTTAAATCCATTTTCTTCAATGATTGTGGTGCACTCCCAGCGATTGACCGCATAGTTCTCCAGCCCCTCGGGAAGAATAGTGTCAAAATTAGTATCTACCCCACTGTAATAGCTGTCAAGCTCAGTAATGAGAAGACCGCGCAGATCGCTGTCCAGGGGAATGCCGTGGTCGAACATATGCTGCCGCCACTTGGACGCGTTTGTAAAAATATCCTGAAAACAGATATCTTCGCCTGTCGGCTGACATGTCATGTTGTCGCAATAAACCCAGCCGTTGCCATCGGAGATGTGATTTCCAATCGTTCGAGAGGTTATCGATTTTTTAGTGTGGATGTTTGCTGGTTCATTATATTTAAAAACAGAACTCTTGAGCGAACCAGCGGAAAATTCACGGCATTTATTTTCAAAACGCCCAACCAGCATTTCCTCTTGAAGTGTCTGACAGTCCGCCTCGGAGAGCGTCCCGGTATAGATATCTGCCCACAAACGCCTGTCAGAGTTATCATCAGGAGAAAACGCGTAATAGCGACAATCCCCCATGACATAAATAAAAGCACCATTTCCATACAAACTATATTCGTCGCATTCATAAACACTCTGTGACATCTGTGTTTCTGAATTAAACTGCGTTATTGTCAACATAACTTCATCTGGAGAAAATTCAACAGGTGTCAATATGCCGCAAGAATCGTTATTTTCGCTCGAATCACATGCCAACAACATCAACGTCAAAACGGTCGGAATCATCAGAAACTGTCGCTTCATGATGCTATCTCCTCTCTTGAGTTGAACTCAAAAAGACCCACGGCGAACCACCCTCCATCATGCCAGGACAGAACGCCGTGGTTTTTACATGTCCATCTCTTCATCGGCGCATAAGGATGGCATGGGCAATCGACCAATCTCGTCCTCCAGCTCAGGAATGGTCGAGCGCACATAAAGGGTATACTTTTGTCCTTCGGCGTCTTTGAAGGGAATTCCTTCGAGCGTCGTCGGAAAGAGCAATCCCTGCCGACTCTTTTCGATAAATTCCGCGCGCACTTCCTTGAGAAAGGATTGATATTCCTGAGGAAAAACAATGGTTCCACGGGGAAAGTCACCACCCCACTGATCCTCATCGGTCCAGGTCTGACAGACAGTTTTTTCAACAGCATATTGTTCCAATCCTTCTGGCAAACGTTCGAAACTGATATTCACACCTTCAACATATGATTCATATTTTCCATCATTCTCGATGACGAGAAGGCCGCGCAGATCGCTGTCCAGGGGGAGACCATGGTCGAACATATGCTGCCGCCACTTGGACGCGTTTGTAAAAATATCCTGAAAACAGATATCTTCGCCTGTCGGCTGACATGTCATGTTGTCGCAATAAACCCAGCCGTTGCCATCGGAGATATAATTCCCCCAATACTCACCTGGTGGAGTTTTGCGCGGGAAATCAATGAAACCATAACCATTGATACTCTTGCTCTCCAGAAAATCAGAGGGAAAGGTTCGACATTTGTTCTCAAATCGACCGACCATCATTTCTTTTTGAAAGGTCAGGCACTCCGCCTCAGAGAGCGTCCCGGTATAGATGTCAGCCCACCAGTTTTGAACGGATACCCCCTCTGGAGAAAAAGCGTAATATCGGCAATCGTCCATGACATAGAGAAACTGTTGATTTCCTTGTAGCACATAATCATAGCAGATAGAAGTATCCTGCGACATCTGTGTTTTTGAAGTGAACGTCGTTATGGACAACATCACCTCATTTGTCGCAATCTCGACGGGCATAAAATCGCCAGCACATTCAATGAATTCATGTTCAACATTTTCGCTCGAATCACATGCCAACAACATCAACGTCAAAACGGTCGGAATCATCAGAAGCTGTCGCTTCATGGTGTGTTCTCCTCTCTGAGTTGAACTCAAAAAGACCCACGGCGAACCACCCTCCATCATGCCAGGACAGAACGCCGTGGTTTTTACATGTCTCGTGTCAATTGCCCGCATTTAAATAAATGGTTTGAACGCGTAAAGTGTCGGAAATATCATTGTTTGCCCGCGATGTATTTATCGACGGCGCGTGGGCGACTTCAGACAGGCCTGATTGATTTGAGGTGGAAGCAAATACCGCGACGCCTCCCAAAAACACACCAGCGGCCAGCAACTTCGAGCGGAGCTTCATGAGTATCCTCCTGGAGCAGAGTTCGTTGTTGGATCGCTCGACGGGAGCCGACCCTGTCGAGCACCGCTTTCCGCGCAGAGGAGAAAGCGGCGGACAGGAGGATGGGCGAGGCGCCGCGGAGCTTGCAACAAAAAGTTAATAAAATTTTTACCCCCCCCCCCCCTTATGCAAAGCAACGCGCCGCCTGCCCGGATTATTGATCATGGCGATTGTTTGAAAATTCGCGCTGAATCGACAAAACAAAAAGCCGCGAAAACCAAAAAAACCTCTCGCATTGGCAAATCGGCCGTCGAGAGGGGTTTGTTTGTCTGGAATTAATAATGATAAAAATTAAATTGGCGTGTTTGAGAGTCGCCAAAAACAATCAGAGGACGAGGGACTGAGAAAACAATATGACACAAAAGAACAGATCATCGCCAAAGGCGGTTTATCGGCGCGTGAAAAACAAAAGAATGATTATTGATTGGTTTCCGGATTTTTTAGCATGGCGCGTCGGCGCAAAATGGAGGGGGAATCGCCGCGTCCGGTGGCGAGGGTTCGGCCGATGGATTCGATTTGGCGTATTAAATCGCCACGGCCTTCTTCGGCCACTTCGCTGGGATTCGATTTGTTTGGGTAAATATCGTAAAGCGTTCGGTATTTGAGCGGCGTCAAATTGGGCATGACGACATTGGCGCCCGCGCACAGGCCGCGAACGCGCCCTTGCGGGTGGAGCGTGGCCAGGGCCGTGGTCGAGGGGATGTTGGCGCTGGGGCGGATGAGGCGGGCGAGCGCGATCATCTTGCAGGTCATGTCGACGGTGTTGGGCGCGGGCAAAAGGGCGGCCTCGTCGCGCGGCATGTCGCCAAAGGGGATGAGCAGGCGGTCAGCGGCCTCTTCGCCGAGGGGCGTGCCCGGGTGCGGCAAGAAGGGGCCGAGGCCGATCATGTCGAGTTCGAGCTCGCCGAAGCGGACGATGTCGCGCGCCAAATCGCCCAGGGTTTGACCGGGGATGCCGACCATGACGCCGCTGCCGACTTCGAAACCGAGTTCGCGCAGCCATTGGAGAATTTGCGGGCGGCTGGGCGCGTCGGGCGTGCGCGCGGGGTGGATGCGTTCGAAGAGGGTGGCGTTCGAGGTCTCGAAGCGCAGGAGGTAGCGGTCGGCGCCTGCGTCGCGGAAAGCGCTGAGTTCGTCGCGGGGGCGCTCTCCCAGGCTGAGGGTGATGGCGAGCGGCGTCTGAGCGCGAATGGCGGCGATGAGTTCGCAGAGGTAGGCGGCGTCGAGGCCCAGGTCTTCGCCCGACTGCAGAACGATCGTTCCGAATCCGGCGCGCACGGCCTCTTGGGCGCAGGCGAGGACCTCCTTGAAGCTCATGCGGTAGCGCTGTTGGCGGGTGGTGGCGCGCAGGCCGCAGTAGGTGCACAGGCGCGCGCAGTGATTGGAGATTTCGACAAGTCCGCGCAGTTGGATGGCGTCGCCGACTTCGCGTCGTCGGACTTCGTCGGCCATGGCGAAGAGCTCGTCGAGCGCGGTGGGGTCTTCGGTGCGCAGCCAGTCGAGGATGTCGTCAAACGAGAGAGACATGGGGTGCCCTGGAGGTTGAGGCCAAAAGCGGCCGGCAAGGGGGCGGCGGCAAAGGCTCTTCTCCCGGGCGTGTCAAGGGCGGCGTGCGCGGGCGTTTGGACAAACCAGCGAGCATGGATCGCCCCTGTGACATCCACTGACAGGCTTACAGAGGCCTACATGCGGCGCGACCAAAGGACAAACCGCCCTCTCTAACTCACCCCTGTGACATCTGCGTTTCAGGCCCCCCGGCGGACATTCTAACGCGGCCCTGTGACAGCCATGGTTGGGCCCGGCCCAGGTTCAGGCGCTGTCCGCCGTCTTCGCGCAGGGCATCCGGGATGATTTTTCAAAAAGCGCTGGCGCTTTTTCAGACGCGCATGAGCCGGGTGGCCCGCGCTGTGGCCGCTGTTCGCTGGCTCGTCAGAAGCGTTGATTGCGTCCCTGTCGCGCGCGCCGCCGACCGCGCCCTTATTCGGCCATCATCGACGAGTAGCCCCATTGCGTCGGCGCCACTGCTGTCTCCGAGACGACGCGGGTGGAGACCCAGCGCGCCAGATTGGCCATGCTTCCGGCCTTGTCGTTGGTGCCGGACTTGCGCGCGCCGCCAAAAGGCTGCCTGCCGACCACGGCGCCGGTGGGTTTGTCGTTGACGTAGAGGTTGCCCGCCGCGTCTTCGAGTGCTGCGGCCATGGATTCGATGGCGACGCGATCGCGCGCAAAGATCGAACCGGTCAGCGCGTAGGGCGAAGTGTCGGCGCAGAGCCTGAGCGCCTCGTCGAGCGCCGCGTCCTCGTAGACAAAGACGGTGAGGATGGGCCCGAAGAGCTCCTCGCGCATCAGCCGCGCCCGAGGGTCGAGCGCCCGCACCAACGTCGGCCCGACAAAGAATCCCCGCGAGGCGTCGAGCTCGCCGGCGACGAGCAAGCGGTGGTCCGAGGTGCTGCCCGCCAGTTCGATGGCGCTCTTGAGTCGCTCAAAGGCCGCGCGATCGATGAGGGCGCCCATGAAATTGCGGAAGTCGCGCACGTCGCCCACGCGGATGTCGGCCATGGCCGCGCGCAGTCGCTCTTCGAGCTCGGGCCAGAGGCTTTGGGGGATGTAGGCGCGCGAGGCGGCCGAACACTTTTGCCCCTGGTATTCGAAGGCGCCGCGGACGAGCGCCACGGTGAGCGCGTCGAGGTCAGCGCCTGGATGCGCGAAGACAAACCCCTTGCCGCCCGTCTCCCCGACGATGCGCGGATAGGCGCGGTAGCGCTCGATGTTGTCGCCAGCGGTTCGCCACAGCCATTCGAAGGTCGCCGTCGAGCCGGTAAAATGAATCCCCGCCAGTTCGGGAGAGTCGAGCGCGCTCTGGCCGACGACAGGTCCGGGCCCGGGCACAAAGTTGATCACGCCCGGCGGCAACCCCGCCTCTTCGCAGAGCTTCAGAAGGTGCCAGTTCGAATAGACAGCGGCGCTCGCGGGCTTCCACAGCACGGCGTTGCCCATCATGGCCGGCGCGGTCGGCAGGTTGGCGGCGATGGCGGTGAAGTTGAACGGCGTCACGGCCAGCACAAACCCTTCGAGCGGTCGATACTGCGCTCTGTTCAGTCGCCCCGGCGCGCTCAGCGGCTGGTCGGCATAGAGGCGGGCCATGAAGGCGGCGTTGAAGCGCCAAAAATCGATGGTCTCGCACGCGGCATCGATCTCGGCCTCATGCACCGTCTTGCTCTGCGCGAGCATGGTCGCGGCGTTGAGCGTCTGGCGCCACGGACCAGCGAGCAGTTGCGCCGCGCGTTCAAAAATGGCCGCCCGCGCTGTCCAGTCGAGTCGCCGCCATGCCTCCCGGGCCTCGCGGGCCGCGTCGATGGCCAGCCGCACCTCCTCGGGACCAGCCATGTGAAAGCGCGCCAAAAGCCGCGTCCGATCGTGGGGACAGCGAACCTCGCCCAATTGCCCGGTGCGCACCTCGCGCCCGCCAATGATGAGCGGAATCTCCATGGTCTGGCTCGACAAATCCTCCAGGCGCGATTTGAGCTCCATGCGCTCGATCGATTCCGGCTCATAGGCGAGCACAGGCTCGTTATTCGGCAAATCAATCCGGGGAATAGAATTGTTCATGGCTTCGCCTCGCAAAACGCGTCAGTCAATCAAACGTGCCCGCCAAATTAGGCAGCGCGACGTGTGGCGACGCGAAAAATGCGGGCGTTCCCCGTTTTTGATTCGATGATTTTGTTGGATTCGATATTTGCTCGATTTAATTTATTCGAAACCCATAAAAACAAAAAGGCCGACGCCGCGAAGGCGCCGACCTCTTTTTCAGCCGGTTGCGATAATTCAACCGAGATTATTCAGCACCGCAGACGTTGGCAGCCGTCTTGCTGTCGCGCGGCAAAGCCTCCCTGACCTCGAAGTCAGTGGCGTTGTCGTCCGTGTCCGTGCAGCCCATGCCCAAACGGAAGTAAGCGTCGGTGTCGGAATTTGAGGCATCGGGCGTGCTACGAGTAATGCCTGTCGCATTATTTGTCTCATTGCAGAAGGCATTTTCGCCCATAGCGATGAGGTCATCGGTCGCGGCTTTAATCTCTTCACAGGTCGGGGTCTCACCGATTCCAGCCGCGGCACCAATGGCAATCATGCCATTCACACCAATGTTGGGCGTTCCGTTGAGATCAATGTCACCCGTCAGCGGTTCCATCGTGACACCATCATTGGGTGTCAGAGCTTTCACCTTGATGAGGAAGTATTTGCCCGCCTCAACGATACAATTATCATTTGAACAGAAAGATGATAACGCGACGTTGTTGGCTACAGCTGTTTTTCCGGCATAAATAACGTTGTAATTCTTAAGATCGATACTGGCAGAACCAGCATTGAATAATTCAATATACGAGGCCTCATAATTACTCCCCATATTGTTTCCACTGATATACACCTGACTAATCTTCATCATCCCTTTTTCGGGCGTCACGGGATCATCGCCACCTTCGGGCGCCACACAGACGCCATTCTCGGTGTCGCATTCAGTCTTGCCCTCGGCATTGTCGGCGCAGTCGTCATTGGTGGTGCACTCGGGCGTGGTGCCGGGGTCTGTTCCAGGATCGATGCCGGGATCCGTGCCGGGATCCGTGCCAGGATCGGTGCCCGGGTCCTCTCCCTGCTCGGGCGCGACGCAGACGCTGCTCGTCGTGTCGCATTCGGTCTTGCCGTCGGCGCGGTCGGCGCAGTCGGCGTCGGCGGTGCACTCGACGGTCGTGTTGCCGCCTTCGTTGTTGCCTTCTTCTTCGTCACCACCGCAGGCAAACATTCCAAAGGCCATGGCGGCGGTCAGGGTCAGGATCAGCTTCTTGGACATGGGATTCTCCTGATTGAGGGAAAGAGGTGGGACTGCGGTTGAGCGCCGATTTGATGATTCAAACGGCGCGCGCCTTATGAGTCGCGCCCCGAGAGGTGTCAAGAATGCCCTCAAAACGAAAAAAGGGCCCCGGCAAGCCACCGGAGCCCTATTTTTTAATCATCGAAAATACCCGTGAGTTTATTTCGCGTTTGTCCAGCGGATGTTGTCGATGATCATGCGACCCGTAGTGGCAACCGTGATCTTAAACGAAGCGGCGTCCGTATAATTGACAGTCTGGCTGAAGACCGCGACGGTAGAATTATTAACAGTTCCCGTCTCCACTTTGCCGAGAGACGTTCCCGACGCGTTGAAGAACTCAATCGTCGCCGTGTTAGAATCGTTGACCCACATTTTATAATCAAAGGTGATATTTTTAACGCCTTTGGTCAGGCCGGTCGCCGTGACAGAACTGGCATTGCCACTTCTGGTTCGCAAAATAACGCCTTGGCCATCGATTGAATAATCCGTGTCACCCTCTGTCATTTGTGCCCGGGCAATCGCTGTCCAGGAGATGCCATTGTTCGTCCAGCTGTTTTCTTGCTTATAATCGGTGTTTTTGGTCGTGATCGAATCAAAGGTCTCCGTGTAATCAAAGGTCGAGGGAATCTCCTCGGCGTCTTCGCAATCCACAAGATATTCATCGGAAGCATCATAAATGCTCAGCTGCGTGTCGTGATAGCTTCCAGAAGTATAGCCCCAATAAATCGCTCGATCGAAATTGACGTAACATCCGATGACTTTTTTATTGAGGGAAGCGGCCTCGGCTTCAATTTCTGCTGCAATGGCGTCAGGCACGCGCAGAACAAAATCGCGGCTCGGCGTCGCAGGGGTATAACCTATCGTCTGAATCGACGCCCGTTTGAATCCCGTATTGGAATTACCAAAAGCGCCTGTCAGTGTCACAGCGCCAGTGATAATTTCCGATTCATAGGTATCTATGTCGGTGATATCTGTCGCGCGCTCAATTTCCTGAAGATAATTTGTATGATCAATGCTTTGTCCAGAGCTCTTCTTGACATAATTCTCATAGGCGGAAATGCGCGCCACCTCGTCAAAGACGACCTGAGTCGCCGTAAATGAAATGGTGTCGCCGACCGCGGGTGATTCACTGCCAGCGCTGGCATTGACAAAGATGGCCGGGCCCGTCGTCGAGGCCTGAATAAAGAAACCAGCGTCGTCCTGACCAATCGCCGGGCGCACGTAGGTCACGACCGCGTTCTCAATGGCAATCGACGCCGTGGTCGCCGTCGCTCCCGCAGTCTTGGCCGCTGTCCGCGCCTCCGCGATGCCACTGCTTGGCAGAGGATCCGGGGGAACCGGCAGCTCGGTGCAATTCGAGATGTCAAAGGTGCAATCCGCCGCGCAGCTGAGTGTGCCGCCAGTGAAGGACGCGCCGGGAACCGTCTCGCAGGTCACGCCGCCGAGCAGGTTGCCATCACACTCCTCGCCGCTGTCGAGCCGCGTGTTGCCGCAGGTCTCGACGGGGACGCAGGTGTTGTCCGCGCAGGTCTCGTCGCTCTCGCAGTCGATGATCTCGCCGGCGGCCGAGCAACGCGCGTCCGAGCTCGCGCACTGATTGGGTGTGCAGTCCAAATCCGAAGTCGGATCTTTGCAGACGTTGTTCTCGCAGACGGTGTCGCTGCCGCAGGCCTCGATTTTGCCCGCGTTGGTGCAGCGCGCCGACTCGCTGTGGCAGGCGCCCGGCTCACACTCCTGAACATCCTGACAGGCCCCGTCCTCGCAGATGCCCGAGTCGCAGAGTTCCCAGCTGGTTTCCCCGCCGATCGTCGCCGACTGGCAGCGCGAATCGCCAGAGGCGTTGCAGGTGCCGATGCGGCAGACCTGGCAGCTGCCCGAGACGCAGACCTCGTCGCCCGCGCACTCGCCATCCGTCGCGCACTCATCGCCGGTCTCGCCGCCCGCGGTGACGCACTGCGAATTGTCGCAAACTTCGCCAAGTCCGCACTGGGTGTCTTGAACGCACTCGACGCAGACATTGTCGGCCAGACGGCAAATCGGCGCGGCCGCCGAGGTGCAGTGCGCGTCAGAGGTGCAGGCGACACACTGGCCCTGATCACAGACCTGATTGGAAAGGCATTTGCCGCCGCAGGGATCGTCGCCAGAGGTGGATTCTTCGCCGCCGCCACAAGCGGCCAACACAAATAATGAGAGAAGGAAGACAACGGCCCAAGAGAAGGATCTGCGAGAGGTCATGTCGAGCTCCTGAAAGCGCCCCTCCTGAAGGAGGCACGGAAAAAAGGGCGGCCTCTATCGGGGAAGGAAATGGGGAAGTCAATAAGATGATAAGGAACCTATTTGGGAGCATTAAAAAGACGCGTTTCCACTCGGGCGCAGCGTCCAAAAATGCGCTTCAGCGCGGGGAAATTTGATTTTATTTTGATATTAATTTGAACCTGAATTTGCTCGGTTTAATTTATTGGATTTTCCTGAAAAATCGAGTTGCTATCCATTGTTTAAAAACGTTTTCTTGAAACTCCGATTCACCGTTCGGAAAGCGCGGACCGTGAGCGCGTCCGGCCCACCAATAGTGCCCTCATTTCGCGAGGGGAAAAACCCATGTTTTTTCCCCCTCGCGGCTCCCCTTTTTCCTTACGCGAGCCGTCGGTCCTCGCTCCCACCTAAAGGTGGGGCCGGCTGCGGGCCGACGGACAAATGCCCGCCCTAAGCGCCTCAGTGGCCTGCTTTATTTGCTCGATTTAATTTTGAACGCCTCGACGGGCCAGATTCGGCGCTTGGGCGGCAGAAAGGCGCGACAAAAACGCATATTCCATCAAACACGCGAGTTTTATTGATTGTCGTCCCGTCGCCCATGCACCGAATTTGACCTAACGTAAAAACGCTAAAAATAAAACTGAGCA
>JAFVYB010000109.1 GCA_017500825.1 Myxococcaceae bacterium
GAGGGGCGGGGAAGGAAAAGGGAGAGCGCGAGAGGGAAAAAACATGGGTTTTTCACTCTCGCATTGATTTCGAACTAAAAGCGGTCGTTCGGGGCACGTCGGCGGCCGACACGCCCATGTCAATTCGGGACGATGCCGTATCGTTGTCGATTCAAGTCTTTGACGTGTCGATATCGATTCAAGTCTTTGACGTATCGATATCGATTCAAGACAATGCCCTGCCAATGTCAATTCGAGACGATGAAAAGCGTTTTGGATATAAAAATTAAATCGAGCAAATACAACAATCCATTAAGGCGCTTCGAACTGAGCTTTGGCGGGCGGCTCTTTTGTCGATGCGTTCATGTGTGTTTTCGCGTTGAACTTCGTCACTGCGTTTGCGGAAGAAAAATTTTGTTTTCCCGCCAACTTCTCTTTTAGATTGAATTTTTATTCAATCCCCCTCTTTGGCATTCTCTTTTGTTTCACTTTCCGATGTTTTATCATCCTGGCTGACGTTTTCGCTCGCGGGCAATTCTTTTAATTTTTTCTCCGCAGCGGCGCGGCGCGCGTCTTCCGGATAATCCTGGATTAATTTTTGAAGAGTGGCGCGCGCTTTATCAGGCGAGTTCAGCTCGATTTGAATATCGGCCAGGGCGAGCATGGCTTCACCAATGCGTTTGCTGTCGGGAAATTCACTGATCATGCGTTCATAACGCGCTGCCGCGGATGGATAGCGCTCGTGGTGCATATAAAAAGCGGCGACGCTCATCTCGTGGTCGGCCAGGCGCTCGCGCGTCTCGCGCAGTTTTTCCCGAGCCTCGGGGGCGTATTGAGAATTTGGATGTTTGCGCAAAAAGGTTTCGAAATTGGCGGCCGCGCCGCGAACCGCGCTCTGATCCTTTTCATGCGAAGGCGGGAACAAAAAGAAATCCGCCGGAATATCTTCGTAATGCGAGAGGGCAATGCGGTATTCGGCGTAATCGACTTTGGGATGGTGGGGGCGAAGCTTGACGAAATTGCGATAGCCCTCCACGGCCTCCATGTATTTATCCTGCTCAAAATAGGTATCGGCGATGGCCAAATCGGCGAGCGCGGCGACAGATGAATAGGGGTGACGGTAGCGAATGTGCTCAAAAAATTGCATCGCGTCCAAATAACGACGGTCCTCGACCGATTTGAGCCCGAGGTTGTAATTGGTCTCGGCGTCAGGCGCGAAATTGACCGTTCCCGAGGAATCCATGTGGGCGCAGGCGAATTGCGCGGCGACTGGCAGGGCGGCGAGGAGGGAAAAAAGGCGTCTTTTCATGGGCACGAAAACCTTGTCGTGGCGGGAAAAATTCTGGCGCGCTCCAAACAGGGCCATGGAAACAAGAAAAAGGCAGCGACCGAAATCGCTGCCTCTTTCTCTTTATTAACGGGTTGATTCAGACATCAATTGCCACAGGCGGCCTCGGCGCGTTCATAAGACAGGCTGAGAAATTCAGCGCAGTGCTCAGGCGTCTGGGGATCCACGGCAAAAATGCCCTCGCCGGTCAGGTGGGCGTCATATGTCTTTTCTCCGGTGACATGCCCCTCTTCATTGACCTCTTCCACCGTGAGGCCAATGTTGTAATCCAAGTTCTCAAGGACAGTCGGGGCGCGGTCGCCGTCGAGCTCATTGAGTTCGAAGGAGCTGCCAGCGCGGACCTTGATGTTGGCGTCGACGACCAGTTCGGCCAATTTGTCCATCGCAAAGTCGCCGGCGGCATTGAGGCCCAGCTCGCAATAACCGTCGAGCGTTGATTGACTCAGGAAACCGCCAATGACGGGCCCGACTGTATTAAGGCCAGACAACCAGTCGTGGAGCCATGTGGTGAACTTAGTGCAGGGAATCCAATAGTTGAGCAGATCGCCGAGCGATTCATCGCCATTGACGACGACATCATCGCCGTCCGTATTCAGCTGATCCTTGTCATTGAGCATGATCTGGGGAACGACGACATCGTCGATGAGAATCTTGAGCAGAGCGCCATATCTGAGGAGGAAAGCATGCTCATTTGGCAAGGTGACGGTGTAACCATCATTAGTATTGGCCGCGAAATCAGCGTCGTAGGTTTCATTGACGACAGAACCACTCTTGCTGAAATCAAAGGCATGACGGCCACAGGTCGCCGCATTATACGTAGCAGAACCTTTGGTGCACTCAGGACTCGTGTCATTGAGCTGCCAGGTCCAGACGACGTGCGTCCATGTCTCGGTGACGCTCAGCGTATCCTCATCCGTCATTGAGAGATTGAAGCGGGCGCCGATGTCGAACTTCTTCGCCATGCTCAAGATATTGTTTCCAACAGTCTTAATCGAAGCGTAAATATCACCAAACCCATCAATCTCATCCAGGGCATTTTCAGCAGCATTCACTGCCATTGGAAATAATGTCATCCCCAAAACGGAAGGGCACTCGCTACCCGTCGTGCCATTAGGCAAGCCACAGGCTTCAAGCAAATCTCCAAGATCCATGTCTCCAGTAATTCCCTGCCAAAGATCAACGCCAAAAACTTCGGGTATTCCTTCATCAGTCTTATATTCCCAAGCCCAAAGCGCGTAATAAATGGCGGTGCCGACGGGCGTGGTGAAGATATTATCGATGAGGTCAAACCAAGTCCGCCAACTCGTCGGCATAATGTTGACCAAATCAATGCCGAGCATCACGTCGTAATCGTTGTCGAGGTTGGGCGGCAGGTCTTCAAAGGTGAGCTCGACATCGATGGGCGCGGCGGCATTGACGGCGCTCGCGCTCTCGGCGCAGGCCTTGGCCACTTCATTGTTGCCACTGTAGCCAACAGCCCAGACGACGACCTTTTTGCCAGCGGTGAGGTTTCTGAAGGTATGCGTCCCGGAGGAACCGATGCGATTCATCGAATAAAAAGCGTCTTCATTATTAATACCGATTCCGGACAGAAAATCCTCGCAGAGGCTGCTCGCATAAGAGGAATTTTCGATCTCTTTAATAAAGAGCTCCGCAGAGTCGGCGACCTGCGATTCGCTGTTGTTGAGGGTGACAAAGACATTGCCTGTGGTGCCCTCTTCATTGCCCGGATTGTCGCCGCCTTCGTCATTGATGGAAATCGTGATTTCCACGGAATTGCAATCGTGATCGGGCAGCGAGGCGGTGAATTTACCGGTGGCGTTTTTGGCGGCGCTGTAAATGGTCGCGCTGGCCACACCATCATACTCTGTATAGACGCCGAGCGAGGTCTTATTGTTGGAGGAACGCGAGAATGAGGCGGATTTGGAAACCGACATATCGAGGGTGAGATACAGGCCAGCGTCGGCGACCGCCTCTCCCGTGTCGGCGTTGACGAGTTCGAGCAAAACCTGGGCGCTGTCATTATGGCCCATGGAAATCGAACTGCCGCTGATAACCCTGAGGGTATACGAGGCAGTTTCATCTAAACCTGTATTATCAATTTGCTCCTGCTCATTATTATTATCGTCATTATTAGGTCCGCTAGCCTGCGGGGTGCTGCCCTCGCATGCGGCGAGAGAAAACGCCATCAGCGCGCCAATAATGGCCAATAGGAAGGACTTCTTCATGCTTTGCCTCCGGGGATAGGGGTGGAAATGCGGCGGCGCTTCTTAGGCGCCGCTCAAGGTGAGCGCAAGTAGGTTGAACGACCGATGGCGGGGTAAGGGCGCGGGCGTCTCCGAGAGGGAACACAAGGCGATCAGCGGCGCTCGGTGTCGAAGGGAACGCCGCTGGCAGCAGGCGCGCGGGCACGGCCAATGAAGCCAGCTAAGAGGAAAAGTGTGAGGATGTAGGGAAGCGCCAGCAAAAAGCCGGTTGGCACGAGGGAAGCGACCTCGGGAAGCGAGGATTCGAGGCCGATGCGCAGGGCGTTGGCCGCGGCGAAGAAGAGGGCCGCGCCAGAGGCGCCCAGGGGCGTCCACTTGCCGAAGATGACGGCCGCCAAGGCGATGAAGCCCTGTCCCGCGGGCATGTGGTTGTTGAAGCGGTCGAGCGTGGCGATGGAGAGGGCGCTGCCGCCCATGCCGGCGAGGAGGCCGCCGACGATGACGCAGCCATAGCGAATGGCCGAGACGTTGACGCCCAGGGTGGCCGCGGCCGCTGGCTTTTCGCCGACCGCGAGGATGCGCAGGCCAAGGGGTGTCCGATAGAAGACCACATGCAGGGCGATGGGCAGGACGAGGGCGATCCAGGTCAGGTGGCTGTGGTTGTCGAGGGCGCGCAGGAGGGGCCATTCGCCGATGGCGCCGAGGTTCAGGCGGCCGATGGTGGCTCCCGCGGGCGTGTCGGTGCTGCCGTAAAGCGCTTCGACGAGGAAGGTGACGCCGGCCAGGGCGACGAGGTTGATGGCCACGCCGCTGATGATCTGGTCGCTCCTCCAGCGAATCGAGAGCCAGGCGTGCATCAGGGCGGCGATGCCGGCGGCGGCCATGCCACAGCCAAGGCCCACCCAGGCGTTGCCCGAGGCGAGCGCGCCGACAGCGGCAAAGAAGGCGCCCAGACGCATCATGCCCTCGATGCCAAGGGCCACGACGCCAGCGCGTTCCGAGAGCACGCCGCCGAGCGCGGCCAGGAGGATCGACGGCGCGAAGTCGAGGGTCGAGGAGAGGATGGCTTCGAGGAAGGCGAGCACGGGCGGAAGTCCTTCGAGAAGTGGGGGAGCGGCCAAAGGCGGGAGAAGGAAGCGGCGGGACCTCAGCCCGGTGTTGGCGAGGCGGTATCGGCGGGCGAACTGCCCTCCCCTGCCCCGGTGTCGGGCGAAGTCATGGGCGCGGCATCTTCCGGAGTGGCGGGCTTTGGCGCGGCGGTCTGGAGTCGACTCTCGGGCGCGTCGGCGAAAGGCCGTTTGTCCGCGGGCCGCGCGTTCGAGGGCGGCAGGGATGAGACCTTGCGGAAAATCTGGCCCAGGCCGTGGTCGAAGATGGCCTTGCCGGCGATGAAGAGGAGGGCGAGGCCCTGGATCAGCTCGGGGAAGGTGCGGTGGATCTGCAAAAGCTGCAGCGAGGTGCCGCCCGCGCGGATGACGCCGAAGAAGCAGGCGGCGAGGAGAACGCCGAGCGGATGGTTGCCGCCGATGAGGGAGACGGCGATGCCGTCGAAGCCGTAACCGGGGCGGAAGATGGCCGGATACTGGCGGTGCATGCCGAGGATGATGAGGGCGCCGGCCAGACCAGCGCAGGCGCCGGAGAGGGCCATGGCCAGGTAGACGCGCCGCTCGACCGCGATGCCGCTGGCGCGCGCTGTTTGCGGGGCGTTGCCACTGGCGCGCAGCTCAAAGCCAAGCCAGCTCTTGTGAAGGAAGACCCAGGCGGCGAGGGCCACGAGCGCGGCCAGGAGAATGGCGAAGCCGAGGTCGCTTTTCAGGCCGAAGAAGCGCGGCAGTTCGGCGGTGGCGGCGATTTGGGCGGTGCCGGGCAGGGCGTGTCCCTGAAGCGAGCGCGCCTGAAGGGGGCCTGTCACGAGCCAACCCTCGACCAGATAGATGACCGTCCAGTTGAGCATGATGGTCGAGATGACTTCGTGGACACCGCGGCGGACCTTGAGCCAGGCGGCGATAAGCGCGAGGGCGGCGCCGGCGAGCATGGCGGCGATGAGGGCGAGCGGCAGATGGACGAGGGCGCTGCCCGGTTGGATGGCCTGTCCGACAAAGGCGGCGGCGATGGCTCCGGCGACGAGTTGCCCTTCGCCACCGATGTTGAAGAGGCCAACGGCAAAGGCGATCGTCACCGAGAGGCCGGTCAGGGCGAGAATGGCCGCCCGGGTGCTCGAATCGCCCAGCGCGCGCAGGCTGCCGAGACCGCCCATGAACATCTTCTGGTAGCCGGCGACAGGGTCCTTGCCCGTGAGCCAGATGGCGATGAAGCAGACGAGGAGCGCGAGGAAGACGGCGAGGAGCGGGACGAGGATTGGACGGGCGCTCGGCGCGGTGAGGCGGGCGATGAAGGCGCCGAGGTGGTCGCTGGCGCGCGGCGGCCGGTGGCCTGGGGATGGCTGGTCCGTGTCCGGGGTGTGGAGCGCGGCGGGCATGTGAGGGCGGCGCTCGGCGGCGGTGTCGTTTTGGGGAGCGGTGTTCATCGGTCGGGCAAAAAACGGACAAAAATCAGGCGGGGCAGGACAGCGACAGGCGCGGGGACGAGTCGCCAAGGCGCGCCCGCTCAGGTCGAGGCGGCGTCCGGTGATCCGGCGTCTTGGGCGCAGGTGTCTTGGGCGTTGGCGGGGCTGGCGTTAGCGTTTGGGGCGCCTGTTTCCTCTGCCGCGTCCTTCGCGACGATCCGCACAAAGGCCTCTTCGAGCTCGATGCCGCCGGCCTGTTCGCGCAGCGCGTCGGGGGGTCCTTCGGCAATCACGCGACCGCGGGCGACGATGACGATGCGATCGCAGACCGCCGCCACCTCCTGCATCACGTGGCTCGTGTAGACGACGCAGCGGCCTTCCTCGCGCAGGGCGCGGACGATGTCGCGCATGGCCCGGGTGCTCATCACGTCGAGGCCGTTGGTCGGCTCGTCGAGCAGGACGTTGCGCGGGTCGTGGACGAGGGCGCGCGCGATCGCCACCTTGGTGCGTTCTCCCTGGGAAAACCCCTGCACGCGGCGGTCGGCGAGCGGCCGAAGGTCCAATTGGTCGAGGAGCGAGTCCACGCGCGCGTCGAGTTCGTCGCCGACAAGGCCGTTGAGCACGCCGAAGTAGCGAATCTGCTCGCGCGAGGTGAGGCGGGGGTAGAGGCCGCGCAGGTCGGGCAGGACGCCGAGACGGGTCCGGGCCTGTTTGGGATCGCGCCTGAGATCGACGCCGTCGATGCGCGCCTCGCCCGCGTCTGGAGTGACGAGCGTGCCGATCATGCGCATCGTCGTCGTCTTGCCCGCGCCGTTGGGGCCGAGCAGGCCGGTGATCTCGCCATCGCGCGCGGTGAATGTGACGCCCTGGACAGCCACGACATCGCCGAAGCGCTTCTCAAGGTTGTGGACTTCGATCATGGCGCGCCTCTCTCAGGGCTTGGGTCCGGCAAAGTCGAGGAAAAAGGCTGGCCGACCGGGGGCCTCGACGCAGGCGGTGTCGAGCTCGGCGGGCGAGGCCTTGTCGATGAAGCGCGCGATCACCTTGGCCGCGCAGCCACGCGCCGACACTCCGTGCGACGCCCCTGGCGCCACGACATGGCGCGCGTTGGAGAGCGTCTTTTTTACCCGTTCGCCAAAGTCGGGCGGCGTCACAGGATCGAGCGCTCCGGAGAGGATGAGCACAGGCGCGTTCGAGACCACGGGCTCAAAGAGCGACGCCTCCACCTCGCCGCGAGGCCAATTGGCGCATGATTTGGCGTAGCTCTCGACGACCTGGGCATCGAAGAGCGCCGCGCCGCGCGATATCGCCGTGTCGCGCAAGGCCGCCTGACTCGCCGACGATCGCCGACTGAACTCCTCGCCGCAGTAGACGCTCAGGTGCATGCCCTCCGCCACCTCGGTCGACTTGGTCAGCGCATCGGCCTGCGCCAGAAAACCGCGCGCATCGCCCTTCTCCAGCTGCGCGATGGTCAGCGGCAGAAGCGCGGTGACATCGGGGTCGTAGAGGACGTTGCGCACGATGGCGGCAAAGGTCCTGGCCGTGATCTCGACCTCGGCGATTTGGCCTGTCCTGGGGTCGGCAATCGCCGTCTGGATGGGCTCGCGCCGAAGCCTGTCGACAAGCGCGAAAAAGCGCGCCTCAAGGTCGGGGAAGGCAGCGGCGCAGGCTGCGTCCCGGGCGCAATCGGCGAAGACGAGTTCGAGTGCGCGCGCGGCGTTTGGCCCCATGGTCTCGAAGACGCGCACATCGGGCGGGACAACAGCGTCGAGTGTCACCGTCCGCACCCGCGTCCCATGGCGGCCGAGATAGGCGAGCGCCACCCGCGTTCCGTAGGAGATGCCCCAGAGGTTGATCTGCCCGTGGCCCAGTGCCTGACGCACCGCCTCCAAATCGTCCACGGCCAGGCTCGTTCCGTAGAAGGCGAGGTCCGCCTTTTGTCGCAGCGCCTGACGGCATTCGTCGAGCAGTCGGGCGTCGGTCGCTTCGTCGCGGACGAGCCGCCGGGCGATTGGCTGATCGGCGCGCGCGTCCTCACAGTCGAGTCGGTTGGAGCCGCCCGTGCCGCGCTGATCGACAAAGACCACGTCGCGCTGGCGCCGGATCTGACGCCAAAGGCCGTTCAACATGGGCGCCACAGCGCTCGCCGACTGCCCCGGACCGCCGGCGATCACGTAGAGCGGGTCGGGCATGGGGTGCGAGGCGCGCGCGGGCAGGACGACGATCTTGAGATCTATGGCGCGTCCATCGGGCGCGGCGGGGTTTTCAGGCCGCGTCAAGGCGCCACAGAGGACTTCCTCGGCAAAGCCGTCCGGGCGGCAGGACGCGAGCTCAATCGTCGCCTGCTGGGAGGACGGACGGGCGCAGGCCAGCGCCGACAGCGCCAGGGCGAGCAACGCGGGCACGAATCCCCACTGGCGCCCCCTCCCCCTCTTCGACGCGCTCATTCGCCGATGGCCTTGATGACGAGCCGCTTCGGGCGCCGGCCATCGAACTCGTAATAGAAGACCTGTTGCCACGGCCCGAGGTCGAGCTTCCCCGCCGTGATCGGCAGGATCACCTGGTGGCCGATCAGGAGGTTCTTGAGGTGGGCGTCGCCGTTGTCCTCGCCAACGTTGTGCCGGTAGTGCGGCCCGGGGTGGCTGTCGTCGGCGGCCGGACCAGGCGCCAGGCGCTGAATCCACGCCTCGATGTCGGCGTGCAGGCCAGGCTCGTCGTCGTTGACGAAGACGCCGGCGGTGATGTGCATCGCGCTGACGAGGACCATCCCCTCGCGAATGCCGCTCTCGCGCACGAGCGAGGCGACCTCGTCGGTGATGCGCCTGAGCTCCCGGCGCTGTCTGGTGTTGAAGGTGAGGTAGCGCGTCTGGCTCTTCATGGTCTCTCGTCTCCTGTCCGGGCGAAGGGGCGCCGCGTCACGCCACTCGGCCGACTTGAAACGGGGGGAGCTCTCATGCTTGGAGCCGCCGCCGTTTTCGCCAAAGGGCGCGGCCTTTTGCCGCGCTCGACTTCACTTCTCAACAAGGAGCCGCACCGATGCAGATGCCCAAGCCCCTCCCCCTTCTTCTCTCGCTTCTCGCCCTGCCGCTGGCCAACGCCTGCGTCATGAGCAGCACCCACGAAGCGGTGCAGAAGGAACTCGCCGACACCCGCGCCGAACTCGCCGAAAGCCAGGCCCAAAGCCGCGACCTGCAGGCCAGCCTCGACGCCAAGATCGCCGAGGCCAAAGAGCTCGACGCCGAGATCGCGCGCCTCAAGGCCGAGCTGACACGAGCCCACGAGACCATGGCCGCCCTCGAAAGCGACAAGGCCGCCCTGGAGCGCGACAAGGCCGCGATGATCAGCGACACGCAGCAGCTCCAGTCCTCGATCGACGAGATGCAGCTCGCCCTGGTCGAGCTCTCCAAGCGCAAGGCCGAGGCCGACGCCCGCATCGCCGAGTTCAAGGGACTCATCGCCCGCTTCCAGTCGCTGATCGACGCCGGCAAGCTCAAAGTCGAAATCGTCGACGGGCGCATGGTCGTCGTCCTGGCCTCGGACGTGCTCTTCGCCTCTGGTTCGGCCAACCTCTCGCGCGACGGCAAGAGCGCCATCGGCGAGGTCGCCGCCCTGCTCGCCGACATCCCCGACCGCAAATTCCAAATCGAGGGCCACACCGACAACGTGCCGATCCGAACGGCCGTCTATCCGTCGAACTGGGAACTGGCCTCGGCGCGCGCGCTCACCGTGCTCAAGACCATGCTCGAAGCCGGCATGCCCGCCGACCGCATCAGCGCCGCGAGCTTCGGCGACAGCAAACCCGCCCGCGACAACGAAACCCCCGAGGGCAAGGCGGCCAACCGCCGCATCGAGATCGTCGTCACCCCAGACCTCTCGACGCTGCCCGGCTTTGAGGAGCTCAACCGCGTGGCCACCGACGCGAGCTGACCCATTCGCCGCTGGCGCGTCTCCCCATCGACACGCCATCCCATCCAGAGGCGTCCAGTCCTGCGACCGGGCGCCTCTTTTTTTGCGCCGGCAGACCTCTCTGCGGGCACAGGCGCGACCTCTGACGAGAGCGCCCCACAGGTTATCGCCGCGCGTTTTTCACGGGACTTCCCCCGGCCGACAGACGCCCGCGCGCCTCCACATCAAGCCACGCCCCCAGCCACCCCGGCCGTCGACACGAAGCAGCTCAGAACCCGCGCTCCTGACGAATCGCTTCGTAGGCCTTTTGCACTTCGAGGAAGCGCTGGGTGGCCATGCGCGCCGCCTGCTCGCCGAGATGAGCGACGCGGTCGGGGTGATTTTCCAGAACGGCGCGGTGGAAGGCCGACTTGATCTCGCTGACGCTCGCCTCCGGCATCAGCCCCAAAAGCGCGTAGTGCTCGGGCGCCTCAGGCACGAACTGCGCCCGGATCTGCCTGAGCTCCGCATTCGTCACGCCGAGCATGTCGGCCAGGCGCGAGATGATCGCCGCCTCGCTCTTGCCCAAATCGCCGTCGATCGTGGCCACGTCGTAGAGGCCGTTGAAGAGCGTGAGGATCTCGCCGCGGTTGAGCTCGCGCTTGATCTCCTCGCACAGCGACTCGACGGTGCCGAGATTGCTCTCCGCGTCGGACAGGGCGCGATCGAGCAGGTGGTCGTCGGCGGATCGGAAACCGAGCTTCTGGGTGAAGAAGCGATCGACGACGGCCATCTCCGAGGGGCGGGTGACGCCGTCGGCGCGGGCGACAAAGAGAAAGGCGCGGGCGAAGCAGGTGGCGAAACGGCGGCGCTTGTCCTGCTGCTCCTGCTGGCGGCGCGCGTAGGCCGCTGCCGAACTGGCGTAGGCGTTTTGAGGTTGCTGACGCGGCGCGCCATAGCCAGCCGGACCGTGCTGGGGCGGAGGCGGCGCATAGCTTTGGGACGGCGGCGGGCGATTCGGCACAGGCGTGGGGATGTCGCCGAAATCGTCCGCGCCCATGGCGGCGGCGCGGGCCGAACCAGGCTGAGCTGAGGTGTGGACCGGCTCTCCCTGCGCGGTCTCGGGCGCGTAGGCCTGTCCCCCCATGCTGGCGGCAGGCGCCTCGGCCGCGAACGAAGCCGTAGCCGCGGCAGGCTGACTCTCGAATTGGGCGGGCCAGAAACGGGCCGAACCACCGCTGTATTTGAGACGGATGAGGTCGAGAGCGAGTCCGATCAGCGAACCGATGCCGCAGCAGTCGATGAAGAAGCTGAGTTTCCCCTCGACGCCGACGACCATGAAGATGAGGCCCGCCAGGCAACCGACTGCGGTGAGGACAAAGGTGCCGAACCCGAGTTCATAAGGGACGACCGTCCGCTGGTTGTCTGCCGACTTCTCGCCGCAATCGTTGCTGCTCAAAGCGCGCTCCCGTCTTCGTCACGTCAAACGTCTGAAAAACTATCGCCCGGAATCGATTGGACGGCGGCACCATGGAGGGCGACGACTTCCACGCCTGCCTCATTGGCGGGGGACCTGCGACTGAACGCCGGATGGGACGCAGACAGCCACCGGACAGCCCGGCCAAAACGGCGGCCTCCATGCTCGAAAGCCGATCCAGTCTCAAGGGGGAAGTTCGCCGACAACGCGGCGCCCACAGTCCAAGGCCGAACGCGGCAGTGACTCGCATTCGGAATCAGCCTGGAAACGACCGATTCGGACACGAAAAAGCCGGAACCTCCGTTTGGAGATCCCGGCTCTTCGCTTCCTGAGGCGCCACCCGGATTTGAACCGGGGGTGAGGATTTTGCAGACCCTTGCCTTACCACTTGGCGATGGCGCCAAAAAAACGGCGCGCCTTTTAGACGAGCCGTCATGAGGTTGTCAAT
Source organism: Myxococcaceae bacterium (assembly GCA_017500825.1). Taxonomy (GTDB): domain Bacteria; phylum Myxococcota; class Myxococcia; order Myxococcales; family UBA5297; genus UBA1203. The sequence continues at coordinate 11,851 of JAFVYB010000109.1, forward strand.
CAAATAATGACATTTTCCGCGTTTTTTAGGCCTCCAAGCGCCCACCAGGTGGCGTCTCAGCGCTTTTTGGCCTTGTTCGCCTTGTTGAAGAGATCGGCAAAGGTGCCGAATCCCTTGGACGCGCCCGTGCGCTCCTCGCTCTTGAGGTAACGCGCCACCTCGCGCCGCTCCTCGGACTTCTCTGCGGCGATTTTGGAGAGGCGCAGGCGGCCCTGGGCGTCGCGCTCGATGATCTCGGCCTGGAACGTCGTCCCGGAGGGGAAGAGCTTGCGGTGATCTGTGCCGCGCGGCGTGCCCATCTCGGCATTGGGAACCAGTCCGCGGCCACCGCTGAAGGTGACGAAGAGGCCAAAGGGCTCGACCTTGTCCACCGTCACCTCGACGCTGTCGCCGACCTTGGGCGCCTCGCTCGCGGCGGTCAGCGCCGTCTCCACCGCGGGGAAGTCGATGCTCTCGTCCCCGGTCAGGCGGCGCAGGGCCACGCGGCGCGATGACTGGTCAATGCTCTCGATGACGCACTCGACGCGCTCGCCCTCGGAGACGACCTCGCCCGGATGCGCCACGCGACGCGACGCGCCGAGCGCCGAGATGTGAATGAGGCCGTCCACCCCCGGCATGAGCTCGACAAAGGCGCCGAACGGCTGCAGGCGCACGACGGTTCCGCTGACGCGCTCGCCCTCCTTCAGGCTGGAGGTGGCCTCGATCCAGGGGTCGGCCATCAGCGACTTCATCGAAAGCGCGACACGGCCCAACCCCTTCTGCCCCGCCTTGGGCGGTTCGACGCGCAGCACTTCCACGCGCACCTTCTGCCCCACCTCCAGGACCTCGCTCGGATGAGCGACGCGGCCGAACGACAGCTCGCTGACGTGGACCATGCCCTCGACACCGCCCAAATCGACAAAGGCGCCGAAGTCGCGCAGGCCGCTCACCACGCCGTCAAACTGCGCGCCCGGCACGATCTGCTCGCGCAGCGCCTCGACCCTGGCCGCCTGCTCCGCCTCAAGAAGCGCCCGCCGCGACAGGACGATGTCGCGCTCTTTGATCTCGACGACGCGGAAGTTCAGGCGCTGGCCGACAAACGCGCTCGTGTCCTCGACGTAGCGGTTGTCGATTTGGGAGACGGGGCAGAAGCCGCGCGCGCCGCCGCCGAGATCGATCTCGAAACCGCCCTTGTTGACGGCCACGACACTGCCCTCGACGGGAATGCCCGCCTGGCAAGCCTCCTGCAAAAACTCCCGCTGCGCGCCCTTGGTGAGCGCCTTGGTCAGGGTAATGCCGCCGCCAGTCGAGAGGACAAAGGCGTCGAGCACCTCGCCGACCGCCACGAGCAAATCGCCGTTTTTGTCCTTGAGCTCGCTGAGCTCGATCATGCCCTCGCCCTTGCCGCCCAGGTCGAGAAAGGCCCGCTCGCCGGTGATCTGGACGACGCGGCCACTGACCTTTTGCCCGACCTCGAAGGTTCGCAGCCCGACGCGGCTCGTCCCCGACGCGGCGAACAACTCCGCGAAACTCTCGTCCTCGACCGCGGGCATGGCGGCCAGGCGCTGCTCGATCTCGGCGGCTGTCGGCATCTTGGCAGGCAGGTTCACGCCCTCGGCGCGGCGAAAGACGGTTTTGGGCGCGCGCGGAGGATGAGCGACCGCTCTCGCCCCCGACACGTCTGTTGAGGCGCCCGAGGTGGCCTCTGGCCTGGGACTGGCGCTGGCGGCGGCCTCTGTTGGCGCAGTGCCCCCGATCTTGAGCGACGGCTTGCGCACCACCACGGGACCGACACGCGCATCTCTGTCAGCACGCGGCCTGGCGGACGAGTTGCCCTGCCCTGACTCCTGCCTGCCCTCGCGGCCCCCCTGCCCCTGACCTGCGGGAATCCCCTTCATCACGTCGCCAAATGTCTTTGGAAAAGCCTTCTTGCGCCCGGAGTTGCCCTGAGAGTCGTTCGCCATGTCGTCGTCACCTGTCAGTCAAAAGAAGAGGCCCCTCCAGCAGCAGAAGGGGCCCCGAAAAAAGCGCGCCTCCTTAGATCCGGCCCAAGAGGCGGATCAAGGGCGTCACCGGCGAATTTTCAGGCCTGATCGCCGCCCCGACATCGCGCGCCCACGCCCTGCCTGCCCAGGCGATCGCGACCGAGCGCTTGCGCCGCCGCGTCGAGCCGCAGCACCTCGAAATCGCTCCGGATCGCGCCGAGGATCTCGAAGAGGCGCGCGCGCTTTTGGGCAAACGGGATGTTCAGTTCGCGCTGCACCGCGCTCAGCCGAGGCAAGTTCACGTCGGCGGCGTCGACCAGGTCGATGCCGTGCAGCTCGAAGTTGAGAAAGGGCAAGGGGCGCAGGCGCGCGTAGAGGAGCTGAAGCAGGCGGCGCGGCAGCAAAAGGGCGCTCGTTCCGATGAAGGGCAGGCGCGTCCTGGGCGTCACGCTCATCGGCAGTTCAACGAGGTCGAGCCCGCTGGCGGCGGGACGGACAGGGGCGGCGCGATACGGTTCCAGGCGGCTCGGCCTGTAGGGCAGGCGCGGCGCGGCGAGCACGCGCGGTCGGTCGAGCATGGCGCGCGAAGGGCGTCCGACGAGGCGCAACGCCCCCATCACCGAGGCCTTGCAGAGGTAGTAGGGCGCGGCGGGAAAGGCGGAGCTGTCGTAGGCGTAACCGCGCGCTTCGAGAATGGAGAGGAGCGGCGCGCTGATGGCGTAGCCCGGCGCCCTGAACCCACGCGGTCGCCTGCCCGTGACGCGCTCGATGGCTGATTCGCCCCGCGCGACTTCTTCCTGCAGCGCGTCGAGGCCAAGGCGCGTCAGGCCATAGGGATGAGAGTGGGTGTGGTTGCCGATCTCGTGTCCCGCGGCACAGGCGCGCCGAACCATCGCGGCAGAGGGCGCGTCGCAGAGATCCTCGCCAACGGCAAAAAAGGTCGCCTGGATGCCGAGCGCGTCGAAGAGCTCCAAAAAGCGCGGCAAGGCCAGTCGGCAGACAGCGTGGCGAACAGCCTCGGACACGGCCACTTCATGCAGCCCGTGCAGGCCGAGGTAGTGCGGGATGGCGTCGAGATCGACGCTGACACAGGCCAGTCGAGCGCCCCTCATCGCCGTCCCAGACGAATCGCCACGATGAGCCTGCCGAGGTTGAGGAGGACGTTGGGGACGCGGCGAATCAGGTTGATGGTCGGCCGGCGCTTTTCGCGGACCTCGACAGGGATTTCCACCACCCGCCTGCCCATGCGCGCTGCCCGCAACACGAGCTCGCTGGCAAAGAGATCGCGATCCACGACGCAGGCGTCGACGACTTCGAGAAGCGCCTGGCGGCGAAAGGCCTTCAGCCCGTGGGTGTCGGTGCCCTGAAAACCGAGCGTCAGCCGCAAAAGGCCGCTGATGACGCGCGTGCCCATACGGCGCAGCAGAGGGCGTTCATCGCGGGCGCAGGCCATGGCTTTGCTGCCGACGACGAGATCCGCCTCGTCCGCTTCGAGGATCTCGAGCGCGCGCAGGTGGAAGTCGAGGTCGCACAGGTCGATTTCGTCGCAGAGGACAAACTCGCCGCGCGCCGCCTCGATGCCCTCGCGCAAAGCCCGCCCATAGTTCGGCGCGTCGCAGTGAATCGCGCGCACTGGCGCCAATCGTTCGGCCAACTCGTCGACCAGGGCCGCGGTCCCGTCGCTCGACCCATTCTCGGCCAGGATCAATTCGAACACCGAGCCCGCTTCGACCTGCGTGGACAATGCAGGCGCCGTTCCAGTGCCGCCGCTCGCCGGGTCCAACTCAGGCGCCCCATCCGACGCGCGCCGGGCCGACTCGATCGCGGACGCGATGGCCGCCACAAAAGATTCGACCGCGGACTCGATCAGACGCGCCTCGTTGAAGACCGGGATGACAATGGTGAGGCGGGGCTGAAAAGCGCGCGTGTCATTCGAGGCGCTCTGGGGGAACGCGGACGCGCTGTCTTCCGACGGGGGTGTCTTCATGGGGCTCTCCGACTGTGGCGAAAAACGAAAAAAGACCGCGCCCGGAAAGGACGCGGCCTCATCAGCCGATTCTGCCGGCGAACGCGTCAGGCCCGCTGCAGGTATTCGAGGTGGAGGAGATCGAGGATGGCGCGCGCTGTCTCAAAGTCGGGCAGGTGCGACCGATCGAGCGCCGACTGCACCGGTCCAATGTGGTTGTAGACGAGCTGGAAGACATCGAGCTGCTCGGGCGTCAGGTCGCGCAGCGGCTTGTCCAGCGGACGGACAGGGCGAATCTTGGTAGCGAAGGGCAGCTCGGCCTCAATGTGCTTGAGCTCGTCGATCTCGTGATGCGCGCCCAGCAGGAGCGTGTCGGTCGCCACGTCGAGCTCGTCGTCGAACTCAGTCGCCTCGGGTGGGCAGAGTTCAAACTCGCCCGACTGCCAGCGCAGAATACGGCGGAAGCTCTTGAGCGGGCCCAGCCGGTGGTCGCCGTTGAGCAGCGCGTAATAAATTTTGCCCTGGCGCAGATAGATGCGGGCCTCGCTGCCGTCCTCGCGCTTGATGGCCAGAACGCCGTTCTTGCGCGAGGTGCCGAAGAGCTGGAGCAGGTCGGCGATGGCCAGCTCCTCAATGTTGCCCGTCATCGAGGTGAGGCGCGTCTTACGCTGCGAGGCGACCTTGGCCACCGTCTCCAGGTTGGGGCGGGCGGTGCCCTGACGAAGGGCCGCCTCCATCTCACCGGTGCCCTGCTGCACGAGCTTCAGGATCGAGGTGCCGATGAGGACGCGATCGCCTTCGCGCAGGCGGGTGGGCCGCGTGATCTGCTCGCCGTTGACAAAGGTTCCGTTGGACGAACCGAGGTCCTCCAGCGTGATGCGTCCGTCGCCGGTCACGGTCAGCTTGGCGTGCTTGCGGCTCACCATGTCCTCGACGAGCGCCAGCTCCAGCTCCGGCGAGCGGCCGATGATCAGCTGCTTGCCTGGCGTGAGGGGAAACTCCCCGCCCTGATATTTTCCCGAGATGAATTTCAGAGAGAACATGGCTGACGCTCCCTTGGTGGATGGCTTGCGAAGGCGCCCTTCCCTCTCAAGGGCGCCCGAAAAAAGGCGGCCTCTAAAACACGGTGGGCGCTGGCCGCAAAGCGCCGTTTTCACGCTTCAGGACGAATCTCCCGTTGCCGATCGAGCCCTCTTCCAAGACCTCGACGCGCTCACGATCGACCCGCACGACCCAGCGCCGAACGCGATCTTCACCGGCCTGCCGCGAGCGCGCCTCGACAGGGGAAAACCCCAGCGCTTCGACGGCGTCCCGGTCCCCGCGCGCGAGAGCCTGGCGCCGACGGCACATCAGCGAGAGCGAAGCCTCCAGGGCGGGCAGGAGCGCTCCGGCGATTTGCCAGCGACCTGCCTCGTGGCGAAAGGGAACGCGCTCCAGACCGAGGTAGCTGACGCGCGCGCCGTCGACAAAGGCGCCTTCCGCGTCGACCGTGGCCACAGCGACCATGCCCTCGCCCTCTGGCTTGACGAGCAACCGCGAAAATTGAACCCGCGCCAATGAGAGTCGCCCGCATGAATCGACCTCGAAGCCGGCGCCGGGCTGACTGGCTTCGGCGAGCGCGCCCGCCACCATGGCCTGGGGACCGGCGATGCGCTCACAGCCTGTCGCGGACAAGGCGATCGACAGCGCCACTAGTGGCAGACGGGCCATCCCCCGCCACCGATGACCTAAGCGCGCCCGAAACTCGACGCGTTCCCGCCCACCTCTCCTCAACGGATCTCCTGTCGGCCGGTGAGCGCGCGCGCCAGCGTCACCTGATCGGCGAATTCGAGATCGCCGCCCATGGGAACACCCTGCGCGATGCGCGTGACGCGGATGCCGAGCGGCCGGATCAGCTTGGTCAGATAGAGCGCGGTCACCTCGCCCTCGACATCGGGATTGGTGGCCACGATGACCTCCTCGACGCCGCCCGACAGGCGCGCGATCAGCTCCTTGATGTGCAGCTGCTCCGGTCCCACGCCGTCGAGTGGAGAGAGCACGCCATGAAGCACGTGGTAGCGACCGTTGAACTCGCGCGTCCGCTCCAGCGCCAGCATGTCGGCCACGGTTTCGACCACGCAGATGAGGCGGTCGTCGCGCTTCGGGTCCTGGCACTGGGGGCAGTCGTCCGACTCGGTCAGCGCGCAGCAGACAGGACACAGGCGCACGCGCTCGATGACCTCGACGATGGCACCGGCCAAATCGCGGGCGTAGGCCGGCGGCGCGCGCAGAATGTGAAACGCCAGGCGCTGAGCCGTCTTCTCGCCAATGCCCGGCAGCTTGGCCAACTCGACGATGAGGCGTTGGAGCGGTGCGGGAGTCATGCGGCCTCTCTCAAAGCGGCGTGCGACGCGCGGTCGATCAGGTCAGCCCCGGGATGCGGACGCCGCCGGAGACCTTTTCGAGCTCGGTCTTCATCAGGTTGCGCGAGTTCTCCAGGCCTTGGTTCATCGCGGCCATGATCAAATCCTCAAGCATGGCGACATCGCCGCCTTCGAGCGCCTTGGGGTCGATCTTGATCGAGCGCAGCTCCTGCGAACCGGTGATCACGACTTTGACGAGGTCGCCGGCATTGCCCTCGACCGTCTTGCTGCCGAGCTCGGCGCGCTTGGCCTCCAGCTCCTTCTGCAGTTTGTTGGCCTGGCGGATGAAATAGTTGACGTCGATTCCTGGCATCTGAGTGCTCCTCCTGGAGTGCTTGGGGTGAAGAGATTGAGAGGGGAAACTCCCGCGTCAGGGGCGATGAGCCGCGAGGGGAGCGAAGGAAAGAGAGGCGGGATACGAACGCGACGCGCTTCTCGCGAGCGGGCAGGCCACCGCGTCAGGCCACGGAGCGATTCGCGCTTCCCGGCGCAAGGCGGACAGGCGTCACTGCTCCTGAGTGTCGTCCGCGGCGAAATCGGCCTGCGAAAAATCCGTATCGACCACCTCGACGAGCTCGATGTGGGCCACCCGGGCGCGCAGGATCTGCTGCACGAGCCCCACAGCCTCGTTCTCCTGGCAGGCGCGCTTCTGGCGTTCCTCGCGCTCTTCGCGCTGTGAGCGGGCCTGCTCGGCGAGGGAACTTTTGGCCTGTTCGGCGGAGACACTCTCGATCGCCAGAGCGCAGGGGGCCCCCGTCAACTTGGCGAGCGTATCCTCGATCTCGCGCTGAGCACGCGTCACCTGCTCTCGGGCCATGCGTCCTTCCGGGCCAAAGCCGACGCGCATCAAGCCTGGCCTCGCCTCGATTGGGCACGCCCGGCAAAGCGATCCGAGCAAAAGCGTCTGTCCTGAGCGCCGCGCCTCCTCGACCACGCTGCCCCACAGCGCCTGAGCATCGGCGGACGCGACACTGGACGATGCGCCGACCGCCCCTCCGGCTGGCGCACACGCGCCTTGTTCCGCGCATTCGCTCTGTCTGGCGCGATGGCATGGCTCACCCGAAGGCGTTGCCCTGCTCGACACATCCGGGGCCTCGGCCCGCGCCCGCGCGCTCCCCTCCCCTGCCACGACTGACTCCGGCGCGCGGGCAGAGACACCCTTCGACGCATGAAGCGACGCCTGGGCATGGTTCACCGCCTCGCGCTTCGCCTCACCGCCCGGCGCGACAGGCGCCGACGCCTCTGTTTGAGCCTCTCTCTGCGGCTGTTCTGTCTCTGTGCCAGCGCTCGCTGCCGCGCGCGGGGCTGGCGTCAGTGAAAAGGGCGCAATGGCCTTGTCTGCGCTGCTGCCGCTCCCTCCGCGCCTCCCAAACGCCGGGCAATCTCCTCGACGCGCGCGATCATGGCGGACATCGGCTGGCTGGGCGCCAGGTGAACGCATTTGAGCAATGTCACCTCTGTGGCCAGACGCGGCTGGGCAGCGCGCGAAATCTCCCAGGTGGCGCCGTGAACGATGTCGAAGAGCCGCGCGATCTGCGCCGGATCCACATCCCGGGCCAACGCCTCGATCGACTCGCGTTCCGAATCGGCCAGTTCGCTGAGCGCCTCCCTTCTCGCCGCCGGATCGCCGACAGAGCGCGCCACGAGCAAATGGCGCAGCTGCAATGTCAGCTCCTCAATGAGCCGCTTAAAGTCCACGCCGCGGCAGTGCAGTGCCTCGACCTGCGTCAGGACCGCGGCCGCGTCGCGATGGATCAGCGCCGCGCACAAATTCAGCGCCGCGCCGCGATCGATGGCGCCAAGAGCCTCGGCCACCTCCTCGTCAGTCGGCGCCTTGCCACAGGCCGAGAGCACCATGTCCAGCATCGACAACGCGTCGCGCATCCCACCCTCGGACTGACGCACGACAAGAGAGATGGCGCGGTCGGAAAATTGCGCGCCCTCCTCGCGGAGAATCTCAGTCAGCCGCTTGGCCATGCTGCCCGCCGGAATGCGGCGGAAATTGTGCCGCTGGCAGCGCGAGAGAATCGTGTCCGGCAGCTTGTGCGGCTCGGTGGTGGCGAAGATGAACTTCACGTGCGCCGGCGGCTCCTCAAGCGTCTTGAGCAGCGCGTTGAAGGCCTGCGTGGTCAGCATGTGAACTTCGTCGATGATGTAGATTTTGTGGCGGTCGCGCTGCGGCAGGTAGGTGACGCGCTCGCGAATCTGGCGCACGTCCTCGACGCCATTGTTCGAGGCGCCGTCGATCTCAGCCACGTCGAGCGAGGTTCCGGCGACGATCTCGCGGCAGGCCAGACACTCACCGCAGGGCGTGGAAGTCGGCCCCTTTTCGCAGTTGAGCGCGCGCGCCAGAAGCCTGGCCGCCGTGGTCTTGCCGACGCCGCGCGGTCCGCAAAACAGATAGGCGTGCGCCACGCGCCCCTGGGCAATGGCATTGGCCAGCGTGCGGACGATGTGCTCCTGACCCGTCATCGTGTCGAAGGACTGAGGCCGCCATTTCCGGGCGAGGACGAGATAACTCAAGACATGCTCCTGCTATTGGCCGCACCTATTCACGGCGCCAGCCGACAAACTCCATGGATTTCCCCAAACGCGCGCCACACGCCGCCGCTCCCTGCCTCTGGCGAATCAAAAAACGCGACCAAAGGCCCGCCTGTTCAGGCAAATCATTCAAATCGCGCGCAAAATGCCGCGCCCCCCACCCCGCTGTCACTCTTTATGTTTTTGCTGTTCCAACGAGCGTTCCATCAGGCGCCGAATTTTCGGACTGAAAAGCGTCGACTCCATCCACTCGCGGTCGATCGCTTTTGGCTGGGAATAAAATTCCGGCATTTCACAAAACTCAGGAAATCCTGCATTCACAAAATGCTCCGCGTGAATTTGCTGACGGTCTATCCGCATTCCCATATCGCCAATCTCCTGTTTCCTCATTATTCTGTCGTCACTTCTGGCGCGGCTGTTTCCCATCCCATTCTCGCAAGCCAGCGACCTGATAAACCGCAATATTTTCGCCATTGCCGCGCGCCGATCAAACACCGATTCGCCCCGCAGGAGCGCGCCAAAACGTCCAGACCGGCGCTGTCGACAAAACTATCGACGTCGCTTGCGCTTATTGGCCTTGGCCTGAGCCGCCGCCACCAATTCTTTGGGCGGATTAAAAAGCTGCCATTGTCCCTGATGATTGACGCCAATCAGCATCTTGCCCTCAAACCCTTCTATTTTATGCGCCGTGTATTGGTAGGCATAACAATGCGGCTCGGTTTCATGTTCAAGGCAGGGTTCGCGCTGGATATATTCGATGTCGACGCTCTGCACGCCAGCGACGGGGCGTCCATTAAATGTTCCATCCATGAGCCCCCACGGATAGAGCAATTTAACGACAGCCTCGGGCGGCATCTTTTCTTTTGTCATCGAATAAATCATCCCGCCAACCGAGCAGACGAGAAACAACCCCACCGCGCCGACAATAATTTTGGAAAGGCGCTTTTGCTGAATGGTCAGCGCCGCGTCGCGTTCCTCGCTGATATTGTGTTTGCGCTGGTAATAGCGTTCCAGGCTGTCTCGGATTGGCCGGAATATCTTTTGCAGGCAGACAACCACAAAAAAGAAAATCTGTTTGAGCAGCGTCACAACAATGACGCCCATCGAGGCGTTTTCCGGAATTTCGAGATTGACGCCCGCTTCGTATTTATTGAGCGAGAGCTGCGCGTCAGACATTTCCGATTCGGACAAATGATTGTCGACAGCCGAAACGCCCAAAGGCGGCGTGGCCGCGCGCGCGAAACTCGAACCGCTCCCGTCAATTGCCTGCACACCTAATGGCGGCGTCGCGGCGCGCGGTGAAACTGCCGGCAAATCCAACGGCGGCGTGACCTTGCGCGACAGAGGAACTTCGCGCTCGCTTCCCCGGCGCTTCGAGGTGGACGCGGGCAGCATGGCCAAGTCGTCGCCACGTTCGTCATCTTCATCGCCATAATCGGGCGCGTCGAGCTGAACCGTTCCCGCCTGCGCCAAAGACGGCTTCTGCTTGTGACGGCGGGCGCCGCGTTCAGGGCGTTCCTCATAGCGGGAGTTTTTTTTCGAGCGCTCTGAGCCTGAAACGGCAAGGCGCCTAAGTCGTTCCACCTCGCTGGCCAAAGTCTGCGCGCCATCGTCGAAGAGATCGGGCGCATCAGAAGGCACCACCTCGCTCTGCTCCCAGCCCGGGCGGGCAGAATCGGGCGGCGGCGTCATGGCGGCGGGCGGCGCGTCCCAATTCCAGCCGTCATCGGCAGCAGGCGACTGAGGCGCGTCGGCCCATTCGTTCCCCTGTTTCAGCGGTGCGGCAGAAACAGCCTTGTGAACGCCCGACATCGAGCGCGATTTCTGCACGCGCTTTTGTCCACCCTCTTCAGAGGCGTAAGCCGCGTCCCTTTTGTGCGGCGTTCCCGAACGTGGCGGCAATTTCATCTGGCTCATGAATCTCTCCCGCGCCTCAGGAACGAACAAAGGGGTTGGTCAGCCGCTCGCGGTCGAGCGCGCCGCGCGGGCCATGCCCCGGATAAAAGGTGACGCCCTCTGGCAGCGCGTAGAGCCTGTCGCGAATCGAGCGCCGCAGCGCCTCGGTGTCGCCGCCCGGCAAATCAGTGCGACCAACCGATCCAACAAAGAGCGTGTCACCGGTGAGCAGGAGCGAGGCCGCCTCGAAGAAAAGGCAGATACCGCCCGGCGTGTGACCTGGCGTGGCCAAGACGCGCCCCTCGAGCGAACCGACATCGACGCGATCGCCGTCCTTGAGCCAGCGATCGACCTGAGGCGGACGCGTGGCGGGAAACCCAAAAAGCCTGGCCTGCACCGGCACGGTGTCGAGGACGGGCGCCTCGGCCTCGTGAATCCAAAAGGGTGCCTGAAAACGGCGACATGCCTCGGCCACGGCGGCCACATGATCGACGTGTCCATGCGTCGCGATCACCGCCTCCAGAGTGACGCCATGCCGCTCGACCATGGCCGCGACGCGCTCGATGTCGCCCCCCGGATCGACGAGCACCCCTCGCGCGTTCGCCTCGTCAACGAGGAGGTAGGCGTTGACATCCAAAAGACCAACGACGGTTTTGTCGAGCATGAGCCCCATGGACACTCCCAGCCCCGCACATCACGCCTTTTTCAAGGGTCGCGGCAAAAAGGGCGGCTGCGCCTGCCAGAATCGCCGATGAAATTCAAGCGCTCTTGTCACTCACAAAAGCGCGCGCTTTCAGGAATTTGACGCGCGCTCGAAGTATTCTGTTGAAATACTCTCTTGAATCACTCCCGAGACCCCGCCACATGCTCGATTTAATGATTAATTCCATTTCCAGAGACATTCACGCATCGTCAACAATAAATCAGACACATCATTCATAATTCACTTCACCAAACAAAAAAGCCCCGCCGAATAATCGACAGGGCTTAAAAAACAATTCAGCGCGCGATTAGAAGAAGAACGCCACGCCGACGGTGATGCGGTAGTCGAACCAGGCGCCCATGTCCTCGTCGCCATCTTCGTAGTCCCACGGATCAAGGTCGTTCCAATCGACGCCGTCGCCAAACTTGAAGCCAGGGCCGAGGCGCAAATCGGCGTTCACGCTGATCTTGGGCGTGATCTTAAACTCGACGCCGCCGTTGGCGAGGATGGGCAGCGAGACCCAAGGCGCGATGTCACCGAAGTTATCCGTGCCAGCGAAGATGAGCTCAAAGGGAATGGCGATACCGGCGTGGACGCGGAAGCGCGGCACGATCTGGATGCCGGCGAGCAGGCGGATGTCGACGAGCAGGCCGAACAGCTTGGGCTCTTGATAACCAGCGTCATAAAAGTAGACCTCAAGGCCCGGATTGACCTGAAGCGACAGGTCCCATTTCTCGCCCCTTGACAGGCCAAAGCGCATGTTGGCGCCGAGTTGGAGGCCGAGATCGCCCCAGTCGAACATCTGGTAGGTGAAATTAAAGAAAGCGCCAAAGTCGGCGCCCGCGCCGGACTTGATGAAATTGAGCTTCAGGTCGGGGTAGCCGGCGTCGATGGCCAGCATCACGCCGTTGTCGCCGCCCGCGCCGCTCTTGGACCAGCCGCTCGGCATGTCCTTGTTCCAATAGTTTTGCGCCTGCGCGGGGAGGCTCATCATCAATGCGGCCAAAACCGCGAATACGGCGCCTGTCAGGGATGTCTTTTTCATTGTCTCTTCTCCATCATTAGGGAAATGCGGCCTGGCACAAAGCTGGCAGGCCATCGGTCGACCACAAGGTCCGGCCCCAAAAAAGCGGGCGGCCCATATAACAAAAAAACAGGGCGTCAAGGGCGACCCATCGAGCCTCTGTTTCGAAATGTATGAGTTTTGTTAGGCGCGCCAAAATACCCCCTCCCCGTTGGTTCGACAGGCGTGATAGCGGCCAAAACAATTCATCGCGCGGCCAGTGGAAAAGCGCCCAATCTGGCGTTTCTCCTGTTTTGTTCTTGGGCTGTCGACCATCCGGTGCTCGACCGAAAAATCAGCGCGACAAATGAATCAAAAAAAAAAGCGCGGCGATGACAAACATCAGCGCAAAAACAAAAAGGCGTCCCACGCCCAGCGCTCATTCAAACAGCACATTTAAACCATATCTTTTAAGCGCGCTTTTAATGCTTCGACTCAATCATGGCATTGTCAGCTTGATTCATTTCTTTGCGCATAAAAGCCTTCCTCATTCGCTTAGGCATCATGTCAGGTGGCGCCGCGCGGCCATGATTTCGCTCAATGCCAATAAAAAACGCCGCGCCCCCAGATTGGGAACGCGGCGCCTGGTTGAGTCAATGCGTCAGGCGACTCAGTAAATGCCCCTCATGCCGAGGATGTAATTGAAGCCCAGGACATCGACGGCTTCGCGCATCAGGTCGGGGACGGAGAGGTATTTGTGCAGCTTGACGCATGCACGATTGTCTTCACAGACACAGCCGCTGTTGTCATCCGCGTTGCAGGTGGCCATGCCGCTGTTGACATAGGCGTCGTATTTCACGACCGGGACGCCGTCCTGGTAGACCGGCCTCTTGCCGACGATGACGCCGTTGTGGAGCACGTCTTCCGTCTCATAGGCGGCCTCCATCAGGTCGGTGGCGTATTCGAGGATACGCGCGCCGATGCCCTTTTCGACCTCCTTGCCGAAGATCGTCTCCTTGCCGAAGGTCTTGGCCACGTAGATGGCGCCATTCGGGGTCTCAAGGACGATGCGGTTGTCAAAGCCGGGGTCGTTGTCGACACCGAGCTCCCAGATCGCCAGCTTGTTGAGCCAGTCGCGCTGCTCGTTCTCGGGCAGATAGAGGAGCGTGAAGAGAATCAGGAACTTCTGCTGCTCCCAGCCGACCTGAGGATCGATGAGGCCGAGGTCGGCGCCTGTGCCGTCATGGCTGTTCGTGCAGATCATCGGATCGTTGATGGCGTCCACACCGGTGCCCATGTCGGGCGTGCCGAGCGTGCTCTGCGTGGGGAAGCAGACCTCGGGGCCGCTCAGCGGCGTCCAGCGCGTCCAGCCGATGGCGTCGATGTAGCCATTGGTATCCTTCTGGGCTTCATTCTTGGTGTTGAGCAACACGCGCGGGGCCTTGGTGAAGTCATCGCCCGTCAGGTTGTTCGCCAGCCAGCGGCGGAAGCCTTCAGGGAAGAGGTCGGCCATGGAGATGGCGCGACTGCGGCCGTCGAGGAAGTCCGTGCGATCCGAGCTGATGAAGTTGTCCACCGACTCGGTGAGCAGGTAGGCCGTGTAGAGCTTCTCGTAATAAGAGCCCGCATTCATCGTGAATTCGGAGTCGTAGTCGCCGCACGTCTCGCACAGGCGATTTTCGAGGAGGTGACCGCCGAACTGCACGTTGCGGTAGGTGTCGCCGAAGGCGCCGAGCGGGACCTTCATGAAGTGGGACTGATAGCCGTCCTCTTCCCAGGCACCGGTGTAGGAGTCGTCCGACGAGCGGTAGATGACCGTGTCGCCTTCCATGGGCGAGGGATAAACGGCATCCATGCCTTCGCCGACGACCAGGCTCTTGGCGAGCATCTCGGAGTAGTGCTCGCCCGACTGCGGCCGCTGCAGCTGGCGCGTGAAGTGATCGAACGCCAGGACCGAAGCCAGAATGTTGTCCTTGAAGTTCGCGGCGGCGATGTAGCCCCAGTAAGTCGAGGGCGCGTAGCCGAGCTCGCGATACAGTTCGGTGTAGATGTTCTTCAAGAGGCCCAGGCCCTTGGCCGCGTCGCGCATCTTCTCGTTGTAACGGCCGAGGACGCGGTTGACGGCGCCGCGGATGCTGAAGGTGTTCCGGTTGCGGCGGTAGGCGTCGAAGATGTGGTTGATCTCCTGCGACGAGATGAAGAAGTCGAAGAGCTCGTAGATGTCTGCGCCGTTGTCGTGGCGATAGACGCTGGCGTTGCCGAGGTCGGCCCAGTTGTCGGAGGCAAAGCCATAGGGCACGCGCAGGCGGCCTTGCGGATCAACGGACGGACCACCGTAGTAGTAGAACGCGTCGCCGCTCTCGATGTCCTCAGCGGAGGTCGAGGTTGAGGCGCTGCCGATGATCGCGCCCTTGGGCATGTCAAGGTCTTTCCAGGCCACATAGTCGACCTGCGGCTGCTTGCAGCGGACATAGCTGCCGTCGACCTTGACGAACTTGCCGTCGAGCAGAGGGTCCCACTGGCCATACTTCTCACCGTCCCAGAGGGCGGGCTTGAACTTCTGGACCTCTTCGTCGCTCAGCTCCACGCAGCCGGTGATCAGCTTGTAGGAGTTTTGCAGCTGACTGTAGTGAAGGGTGCAACTTCCGCCATAGCAGGTGTCTTCTGTGCCCTGATACTCGCTCTGGCCGACCTCGTAGCTGATGCCGAGGATGCCGCCGAAGTTGTCCATCTTTTTGATGATGCCTGTGCCGCGCGCCGTGCCCTCCTTGTAGGAGGCGTCGCTGTAAACGGCCACGCTCTCGCCCTGGAACATGCGGGCAGCGGCGAAGTCCCAGGCGCCGAGGCCGAGCAGGTCCTGAGCCGTCTCACCGGCGTAGTCCATGATCGAGGACTGCATGAACATCCAGATGAGGTTGTCCTTCTCGTTCTGGGTCATGGGATCGATGTAGCGCGGACCAACGCAGTTCTCGGCGATGGCCTCGCTTCCCAGCGCGGCGTTGGTGCAGGCAGCCGTGGCCTTTCCAGCACGCGAGCGCAGCGCCCAGTATTGCGGGCGGTAGTTGAACGGGTCGGACGAGCTGACGAAGTTGTGGCGCAGGCCGACCGAGTGCCCCATCTCGTGGGCGATGGTCGAGCGGTGGGCCATCTGGGCAATCCAGTCGCGCATGGCGTTGGCGCGCTTGATCTGCGTCTCCAGGCTGTCGTCCTTGTTGAACTTGCCATGAGAGGCCTCGAACTTCCGCTCCAGGGCGTCGGCCAGGTTGGCCATGGACGAGGGCACGGGCGCTTCGTTCATCATGCAGGCGCCACGCTCACCCAGGGCGAGCTCACGCCGCTGGCGCAAATCGCGCATCAGGGAGGGGTTGGCCCGCTGCAGGGGCGAGGCGAGCAGGGTGGATGACGCGGCGTCAAAGAGCGAGTCGACACCAGCCAGCTGGCGCATCATCGGCGTCGTCACCGTGGCTTCCAGGTTGGAGCCAGCGGCGCGGGCCATGCGGGCGCTGTAGGTGGATTGCGTCGTCGAGACCACCGTGGCGTCCGCTTTGATGTTGCGAGCCTTGTTGCGCAGCTTGTGCGAGGCAGCCTTGAAGTCACCGCTCAGCTCGATCTTGTCCGTCAGCGGATTGATGCCGGCGTAGTCGCTGATCAGCTCGGCGGCCTGCTCTTCGCTCAGCTTGGGCAAAGCGCTGCCACCAGCCGCAGCGCCAGCCGCCACCGTCCAATCCTTGATGTACTCGCCATCGGTGATCTCCGTCGTCGACAGCTCGCCCTTGATGTAGCGGGCCAGGTCGACAACGCCCTGGGCCCACGAGTCGGTGGCGTAGGACCAGACGTTGATCGAGGTGGCGATGGTCTGCCCCATGTAGGGATCGATGGAGTCGACCATGATGCCCCAGGGCGAATAGGTCTGCGGCGTCTCGATGACGTTGACCTGGTTGTAACGCAAGTCGCCGAGGCGGGCATTGAAGGCCTCTCCACAGATAGCGAGCGCATCGCGGTCGAGGTCGCGGCGAGCCTGGAAGCAGTCGGCGGCCGTCATGTCGGCGGGCAGGCGCTTGTCAGCAGGCGCGCAGATCTCGGGATCGCCCACTTCAACCGGGCTGTGACAGAGGACGACCATCTCCGGCATCTTGGCCAAGGCAATCACGCCCTTGGAGTAGCCGCGCTCAGCGCCAATCGTGTCGGCGAGGGCGTCGCAGTCCTCGCCAGCGTAGGCCTTGCCACGGCGGCAGGCGTCGATTTCATCGGCCAGCGCCACCGCGTCGTCGTTGTCGTCCTGCTGTCCGCGGAAGACCGGATAGGCCTGCTGGCAGACCTCGGCGGAGCTGCCCGTGCGCACGCACTCGGTGTAACGGGCCGTCATCACGGCGCTGCGCAGCGCCACATCCCACTGGTGAGCGGCCCAGTCAGAGCCATCGAAGTAATTGGGGTCGCTGCCCGTCGTGTAATACCAGACCTGTGTCACGGCATTGCGGTCGCGGTAGGGCAAGGTGCACTTCTGGTTGAACTCGTCACAGCGCGAGCCGCCCTGATAGCCGAGCTCGGTCATCACGGCCTGACACTCGTCCTCGGTGCCATCCTTGTTATCGTCGCGGTGCACGTCCTTGTCGATCGACGCCTCGGTGTAGCAGGCGACAGCGCCCTGCATGTTGGTCGGATCGCTGTAGGCGTGGCTGCGCTCCCAGATGTTGTAGCGGTTGATGAAGCGGTGCCACTGGTCGTCGGTCATGCCGTAGTGGCGATCGTAACCCTTGCGCTCGGTGTAGAAGGCGCCAAAGGCGGAGAACTTGCGGCCATCCCAGTGGGCAGGCTCGTAATCGCGGTCGTCGACGCGGCGGAACGAATGACGAATCGTCAGCTCGACCGGGCTGCACATGGCCGACGGACCAGAGCCATGGAAGAAGTCGGGCTCCAGCCAGCAGGCGGGGAACGCGTCGATGCCCCAGCCCAGGTAGGACAAATCGATCATCTGCGGCTTGGCAAAGGCCTTATTCGTCACGTCGAAATAGCCATTCTCCAAATCGAAGTGCGAATAGTTGGGATCGGTGGGATCCTTCACCTCATAAGCCAGCGACTCGTATTGAATGCCGCCGTAAATGCCGATCATCGAGAGCGTGTCGAAATCATAATTGTCGACATTCAAATTCTTCGAGAAGTCGACGCGCATGTATTCGCGCTCATACCAGGGGCGATCAGAGGTATTCTCGCCGATGACATTGTATTCCTCGCCCGTCGTCGCGCTGTATTCGCGCTTGATGTCGAAATGCGAGAGAATCTTGAACGCCGCGACGACAATGCCGTCATTCGACTTGGGCCCCATGCCCTTGTGATCGCTGCCCTCGATGCGCTCGTAGGTCAGCCGCGCGATCAGGTATTCCTCCTGAACCGTGAACTTGATGCGCCCCACCGGCTGCGCATAGGTCGAGGTGAACAGGCCGTCTTGCGAGGCGCCATAGCCCACGTCGATAAGCGTGGCCTGTGTCCAGAACTCGGGGTCGTCGTCTGTATTGAGGAAGTCCTCGCCGACGAAGAAGCTCTTGGGCAGCGCATTGGGCTGCACACGGTTGATGGGATCGCGCTCTTCCGCGCAGCCGGCGATGACGCCCAGCGCGGCGAGCATGGCGATGACGAACAGCAACTGTCGATGTACGCGCATGTCTCCCTCCTAAGGAGAGCTGAGGGCTCTGACTTGAGCCTCTGGGTTCACCTGAACGCTTGAACTACTGAATCGATGTCCAGGGAAAGGTTGAGGTAGATATTGGTGAATTGGTTGAAGAGCGGGGTCTGATACGAGCCGTTCTGGCGCAGGTCCGAGTAGACCGTGATGAAACCAAGCGCCAAACCGACCATGTCGATCGGCGCCCAGGCCAGTTCAGCCGAAAAGGCCTGACCATAGCGGGCATCGATGTCGTTCTCGCCCGACGACAGCGTCCCCAGATGGATACCGCTGGCGCTGTCGTAGACCTCGTAGTCGTCGAGCTCATAGAGCCCACTGCGCCGCAGCGAGTAGCTCACCGAGAACGAGAGGTTGTCGAGGATGTCGAGGCGGATCGAGGGGCCGTGAACGAGGACCGTCTGCGCGTTGCGAATACCCGTATTGGTGAAACGCTCGCATTCGGCGCTGTCCGGGTCGCCACAGGAGAGACTCGTGCCGTCGTATTGAGCCGTCGTCGACTGATGGAACTGATAGGTGAAGCGACCGGAGTAGGCAATTGTCAGACCTTTGAGCACCGGGAACTTCCGCGAGATGGTCAGGCTGGGCGAAAGCGCCAGGAACATGGTGCGGGCGCGCGAAATCTTGGAGACCGGCAGGCCCAGACGCAGGTTGCCGTTGATGTTGATGCCCGTGACTTTCTCCGTGTAGCCCTTGCCGGCATTGACCTCGACATTGAGATCGCTCCACATCCACTCGTAACGTCGCACCGTCTCATCCGCGTCGGTCAGCTCCTGCTCCACGTCGAGCCGCAGGCGCAGGCCCACGTAGTCATGAAAGCGCCACACCGGCTGCAGTGTGAAGCTGTGCGCGTAATAGGGATTCCACGTCTGTCCCGAGGCCTTGTCGAGCGACACAGCGGAGAAGACGTGCTCGTAGCCGACAAAGGTGCCCTTCCAAGGATTGGCCTTTGCCTTGGCCGCGGGCGCGACTTCGGCCGTCACGGCAGGCACCGCCGCAGGCGCAACCACCGCCGCGCTCGCTTCCGCCGCAGGCACAGAGGCAACCACATCAGCGCCACTCGACGCCGTCTCACCCTCCTTGGCGACATCCGCCGCAGGCGCAACCACCGCCGCGCTCGCTTCCGCCGCAGGCACAGAGGCAACCACATCAGCGCCACTCGACGCCGTCTCACCCTCCTTGGCGACATCCGCCGCAGGCGCAACCACC
>JAFVYB010000110.1 GCA_017500825.1 Myxococcaceae bacterium
CCAACCTTTTCATTTGTGTCCTCAAGGGATTCGAACCCCTGTTGCCGGCTTGAAAGGCCAGCGTCCTAACCCCTGGACGATGAGGACAACTCAAACAAATCTTCGAGTTTGTTTTTATTCTATTGTGTGCGCTGTGCCGGGATCGAACCGGCGGCCCTCGGCTTAAAAGGCCGGTGCTCTACCGGCTGAGCTAACAGCGCCTGGTCAATGTGACCTGGTGCCCCGAGGGACTTCAAATCGCCCCGAAGCGGGGCGGCCCTCTACCAGCCTTCTGTTGGAAGTCAATCAAAATTTTCGGCTTCTGTCGTTTTTTTTCGCGGGCCGGAAAACTTGGCGGTTTTCACTCTGGTGCAGGGCCAGTTGGGGCGCTACGGCGCGCGTCTGGAGGGGCGAAACGCGCCTGGCTTCATCGCTTTTGAGGTGGCTCTGAGTCAGGATCAGGCGCGTTGTTGGACGCGTTGTTGCCGCGGGGATCGGCAAGAGGCGGCTGTGCCAATGGCGGCGTTGCGTCGCGTTCCTGAATCGATCGGGGCGCTGGATCGGCGGTCGCCGCAGCATGTTGAGTGCCTGCCTGGGCATTGCGTGAAGGCGCCTTATCGATTTTTAAGCCGCGCAATTCAGCTTTTGTCCTGATCTGCCACAAAAAGGGCTCGAATTGTTCGGAGCCGACCAGCGTCCGCCAATAAGGCTTGCGGACGGCATAAATGATCAAAGGAATCGCGGTGAAAACAACAGCGCCGACAACGAGGATTAACAAATAAACCAGCGTGTTTCCTGTCCGAATTTGCGCGGGCGGAACAAACGACAGGACAAAGGCGAAAAGCGAGGCGATAAACCCAACGCCGCCGACGAGCCACATGCCAAATTTGCCGCCGGGGATTTGATAAGCGCGATCGACCAAAGGTTCGGAATGGCGCAGATAAATCGCCGCGCCAAACATCAACATATACATGATCAAATAAAGAATGATGGTGAGTTGGCTCATCACCTGATAGGCGGATTGGACCGACGGCAAAATAACAAACAGCGCGCTCAAGATCGTGACGACAATGGCCTGCAGGAGCAGAATGTTTCGCTGAACATCGTTTTTGTTTACCCGCTGAAACCAGGGCGGCAAATAACCGGCGCGCCCGACCTCTAACAATCCTTTGGATGGCCCGGTGACCCAGGCCGTGACCTGCGCCAGAACACCAAAGGCGAGCGCCGCCGCGACAAGCCAGGAGAATTGATTGAGGCCAAATTCGCGCAAAAAATCATTGAAGCCGACGAGCAGGCTCTGGACAAGGTTGATCTGCGATTTGGGAATAATGAGGCCGAGGGCCAGGGTGCCGCAGACAAAAATGACGACCGTGGCGATGGCCGACATCAGAACAGCCAAAGGATATTGGCGGCGCGGATTGTCGATCTCCTTGACATGAACGGCCGACAATTCCATGCCGGAATAAAAGAGGAAAATACCGGCGGCGAGGACGAGGTTGTTGAAATTGGAAAGATCGGGCCAAAAACTCCGGGGCGACAAATCCATTTGAATGGGCCTGCCGGTCAAAACATAGGCCACGCCGAGGGCAATGAGGAGGAGGGCGGGAAGAATGGTCCCGACAAGGGTGCCCCATTTGACGAGGCGCGCGACCGATTGAAATCCACGCAAAGCGATGGCCGTGGCGATCCAATAGACGGCGAGCACACAAAACAATGAATAAAAGCGATTGGCGGCCAGGGCAGCGTCGGCGCTTTGATTGGGGCCAATAAAGGCGATGGAGACAGCGGCAAAGGTGAGCACCGTGGGATACCAAATGGTGCTTTCGATCCATTGCAGCCAGATGGCGAGAAAGCCCCAGCGCGGGCCAAAGGCCTCGCCCACCCAGCGAAAAACGCCGCCCTTTTGCGGCCAGCCGGTGGTCAATTCGGCGGCGACGAGCGAAACGGGTATGAGGAAACAAACCGCGGCCAAAAGATAATAAAAAACAGCGCTCAAACCGTATTCGGCTTCGGCGGGCATGCCGCGCAACGAAACAATGGCCGCGATGTTGAGAATGGCCAAGGTGAAGACGCTAAGGCGCGATTTGGCGGAATGAGTCTGATTTGTCTCGACCGCGGTTTGTTTTGATCTCTGGCTGTCGTCGGCCATGTCGCGTCCTCCCAAAAAACAAAGAGAGGGCGGCAACCTAGGCAGCCGCGCGCGATAAAAAAAGCGTCGGGCCCCAAATGATGTCGGCAGCCGAAATCAAACATTTGAACATAAAAAAAGCCCCCGGGGGATGGCCGGGGGCAGAAATCGTTCAACTAGAACGGCGTTGAATTACGGGTAGCTGGTCCAGCTGATTTGACCAACAATTACTTGAGGAGAGCCAGTTCCCTTGGGCCGAATCGTTATCACCGATCCGCTGGAAGCATTGACGTTGCATGTGAACGATTGAACTTCCGTGCTCCCTGTAATCGAACTGGAGGAACAAACCGAATTCTCTGTCGTGCCACCATTGGTACTCACAAAGACTTCTACGGCGCGGCTATTCGTATTGGCTCCGCCTCGACCCCATTTGATTGTCATTGTTCCGACGCCGCTCGACATCGTCGCCTTTAAAAAGCGCGTATCTGCTTTGTTCATCAGAATACCTTTGCTAACGGCACTGGTCGTCGCAGCGTGTTCCAGGACCGCGCTGCCACTATAGGACCATGTGAGACCGGAAACATCCTGACTCTCAAACGTGCCACTACTGACATAGCCAGACGCAGACAATCCAGTCCAATTCTCCGTATACGTCGTCGTCGCTGGCTTGGTGACATAGAGCGCATTTTCTTCGTCAATGACTTCAGACGACGATGTGGTGGCACCACCGCTGCCGTTATTCTGACGCTCATTCTTGCAGAAATACCAGCTGGCACCATTGTCGGCAGAGAAACGCCAAGAATAAATATACATATCGTCAGCTGCAAAATCAGCGACCGATACATTGGCGACCCATTGATCATTGACATCGCCGCCGCTGCCAGCGTCCAAATTCGTCTTGGTGGCATCGATGGTCTTCATGTTGTTTCCCTCAAGATCCCAATAGACGAACTGACCACGGATATTATTGCTACCCGAACCGTTGGTGCCGGTAACGCCATTCACATAGACCTGACCGTAAAAATCAACACTGGGCGTGGTCGCGTCTAGCGTGACATCAAAAGAACCACCGTGGCTCTGGAGGCGGCACCAGTCGACAGCCTTTGTTTCCGGTTCCAGAGGCATGCAGGCCTCCAATGTGGCGTCTTCATCAATGACTAATTTATCGGTGCATTCGGCGGAAGCGGCTTTGCAAACAATGGTCGCATTTCCATTCATGCCACCACTGAAATCATCAAAGAAAACATCGCAGGGCTGCGGACCACCCGAATAGCTGGTGCATTCCTCATCGGCGGTATAGGGGGCGCAGACATTTCCAACGCATTGATCCATATTAATTTCGCAAAGCAGAACGCCGCTATCCGTATTGCGTTTGGCTTCACAGGTAAGTTCACCGGTATAATCAGAATCGATAGCGGCGCAATCAGCGAAATCCCATTCTGTCTTATCCACGGTCGGATCGCATTCTTCGCCTTCGTCGAGCCGACCATTGCCGCAAATCGTGCAATCCGAAGAATACTCACAGGTGGCGCTGCAGGCGACGGTGCCGACCTGATAGCCGTAGCTCATGTCTTCACAGCTGCGGTAACCCGAGGCCCATTGATTCTGGGGCACCGACGGGTCGCAGATTTCCTCGCCGTCGAGTTTACCATTGCCGCACGAGGTGCAGCTGGCGGTGTCGAGCAGACAAATGTCGGCGTCGCATGTCGGCGTGCCAATCTGGCTGCCAGGGCATTTGCCCGCATTCTCCCAAGCCGAGGTGGCCGCGTTGGGATCGCATTCCTCGCCCTGATCGCGATCGACGATGCCGTTGCCGCAGAGATCGCGGCAGGTATTGCTCGCGCATTCCTGATCCGTGCCGCAATCACCGTCGACGAGGCATTCGACGCAGTTGCCGGTGTTGAGGTCGCAGAGGGGATTGGCGTCGTTGTTCATGCACCAATCGTCGGGATCAGCCTTGGCGGCGCAGCCGACAGGGGCGGCTTTGCAGGAACCGCTCGCGCAGCCGTGGGCGCACTCGGTCCACTTGCCGCCCTGGCAGGCGTAATCGCCGGAGCAGGTCGAGCTGGAGCACGTGGCGGGCACGCACTCGCCGAGGCCGCTGTTGGCGGAGGTGTTGCAGGTCTCGAAGGTGGCCGTGCAGCCGCTCGAAGCGGTGCAGGTGGGCTCCATGCAGCCGCGATCGGCGACGCAGACGTTGCCGCCGCAGCTTTGGAGCTTGTGCTGGCTGTTGCAGTAGGCGTTGTCGCTGCAGGTGCCGGCCATGCAGGAGTATTCGCAGGCCTTGCCGTCGGCGGTCTTCTGGAAGCCGTCGTCGCAGGTCCAGGCGCAGGTGGCGGGCGTGTCCCAGCCGGTGGCGGCGTCCCAGGCGATGGTCACGTTGGTGACGGTGCTGGTGGCATTGCTCGGCGCGGCGTCGGCGCACTAGACCGACTTGGAGGTGCGGCAGGTGCCAGCCGCGGTGCATTCGCCGCCGTTGGGGCAGGTGGTGGCCTGGTTGGCCGCAGTGCACTCGGTGGTGGCGATGGCGACGCAGGCCTTGCCGTCGGCGCTGCGCTCAAAGCCATCGTCGCAGGACCACTGACAATTCTTGGGGGCGCTCCAGCCGCCGTTGGCCGTCCAGGTGATCGAGACCTGCTCCTCGCGGCTCGTGGCGTTGCTCGGGGCGGCGTCGGTGCAGGCGACGAGCTTGCTGGTGAGGCAGGTGCCAGCCGCGGTGCATTCGCCGCCGTTGGGGCAGGTGGTGGCCTGGTTGGCCATGGTGCACTCGGTGGTGACGGTGGTCTCGCAGGCGGTGCCGTCGCTCGTCAGGGTGAAGCCGTCGTCGCAGCGCCATTCGCAGGCCTTGGGCGTGCTCCACTGGGTCTCGGCCGTCCAGGTGATGGTCACGGTGGCGTCGAGGTTGGTGGCGTAGGCCGGAGCCGCGTCGCGGCAGGGGACCTGCTTCTGGTTGAGGCAGACGCCGTCGGCGGTGCACTCGCTGCCCGGGCAGGTGAAGACCTCGTCTTCCGGGGTGCAGTCGACGTCGACGACGCAGCGGCCGGCGACGCATTCCTCGTCCGCGCCATCGCAGGGATGGGTGGCGTCGCACTCGACAGGCTCTTCGCCCTCCTCGCATGTCCCGCGCGTCTGATTGCACTCGTAGCCCAGCAGGCAGTCGCTGTCGGTCAGGCAGCTGACGCAGACAAAATCGCTCATGCGGCACTGGGAGGCTGGGGCCGAGCAATCGGCGTTGGTGAGGCAGCCGACGCACTGGCCGCTGACCTCGTTGCAGACCAGGCCGTCGCCGCAGGCCGGATCACAGGCCGTTTGGTTGGATGGTTTGCTACTTTCGCTACAGGCCGAAGCGCCCAGCGCGAGCATCATCGCGACCAGGCATGGCCATAATGTCGATTTCATTGTGATTCCTTTCGCGAAGGAGGGTTTGTTTGGGTTTAGGTTGGTGAAGCGGGCGCGGGCTCTAGGGATGGAATCGATATGAGTCAAGCGCCTAAAAGGACGATAATAATTGGCCCTTTTTGAGAGGGAAAAACGACGCGGGAGAGCTTCCACGCAGGCGATATAAATACCCCACCCCCGCATTTGTTTTCCGCCGTGTTTGACGCCACGCGCGCCGACAATTCGCGATTTGTTTTTATATTTTGAACAAATAAAAATTTATTCAATCGCGCGGTCACGCTCACGCCATGGCGCGGCCTCAGGAGGCGGCAGCGCGACGCGGCGTTTCTTCCGGAGACAGCGACACCCTCTGGCAGCGGATGCGCTCCACGCGGCGCGTTCCCCTCGCCTCGATCGTCAGCTGGTAGCCGGCGATGAAAAGCCGCTCGCCGACCTCGGGGATACAGCCCGACAGGACGCTGACGAGGCCCGCCATGGTCTCGCACGAGGCGTCGCACTCGAAGCGGGCGCCGATGGCCTGTTCCACGCGCGTCACCGAGGCCTGGCCCTGGATGAGAAAGGTGCCGTCGGCAAGGCGCTCGATCTCGGGAGGGCCGTCGACCGTGTATTCGTTGCGGATCTCGCCGACGATGGTTTCGAGCAAATCTTCGAGGGTGGCCACGCCGAGGAAACCGCCGAACTCGTCGACAACGATGGCCATGTGGATGCGCTTTTTCTGCATCACGCGCAGAAGGTCGCCGAGCGGCTTGCTCCAGGGGACAAAAAAGGCCGGTCGCAGCGCGTCCTCGACGACGATGAGTTCGGGGCATTGGAGCATCGGCACCAGGTCGCGCGTGTGCAGGACGCCGACGATGTTGTCGATGTCGCCGCGGTAGACGGGCATGCGCGAGTGGCCGTGCTCGGCGAGGATGGGGAGGATCTCCTGCGGCGAGGCGCTCACGTCGATGGCCACGACCTGGGTGCGCGGCACGATGATGTCGCTGGCGATGCGGTCGTTCATCTCGAAGATGTTGTGGATGAGGCGCGGCGCCTGGCCATCGAGGCCAGGGCCCTTGGCAGCTTCGGCGAGCAGGCGTTCGAGCTCTTCGAGTGGCGGGCGGGGCAGCGCGAGGCGGACGTCGACGCCAAACGGGCGCAGGAGGGCGTGGACAAGGCGCGTGGCCAGCCTGAGGAAGGGCGCGGCGATATTGGCGAGGCGTTCGGCGCGGCGGGCGCGGGCGAGCACGAGGCGCGCAGGATTGGCCTGGGCGAGCGATCGACTGAAGAGCTCGATGACAAAGGCGGCCAGGGCGGTGGTGGCGCAGCCCAGGGCGAGGATCAGGCCGGTCTCGACGGGCGCCTGGGACGGACGCGTGTCGGGGAAGAACGCGCTCTGGATGAGGCTGCTCAGGCCGATGGTCCCAAGGGGCGCGGCGATCAGGGTGCAGAAAAAGGCGTAGGCGCGCAGGGCCACGGTGACGCGCTCGGGGCTCTGGCGGATGCGCTGGAAGGCGTCGCGGGCGGCGTCGGGCGCCTCGGGCAGCTCTTTGAGATCGGCGCTGGAGGTCGACAGCAGGGCGCACTCGGTGGCGAGCAGGCGGGCGCGCAGCCAGAAAAGGGCGAACGAGGCGACGACAAGTGTCCAAAAAATCATGGCGCTCTCCTACCACTCCATGCCGGTCGGACGCGCTGGCGCGCTCTTGAGGTCGGGACGATCGACACCACTGAGGATGGCGCGGATGGCGCCCAGATCGATGACCCCCATGGCGGCCACGGGCAGGCGGCGCGCGTCGTCGCTGAGCCAGAGGTGGAGCTCGCGGCTGTCGGCGGGTTTGTCGTGGCGCGTGGCTTTGCCGGCCAGATGGAGCGTGGAAAATTCGCCCGCCGGGGTGGAGGCGTGCTCGCGTCCCTTGACCGTCCCCTCGACGCGCCACAGTCGGCGCATGGCCAGAACGTCAAAGCAGAAGGCGTCGCCGACCTTCAGGGGCAGGGCGCGAAAAAAATAAAAGGCGCCCACGTAGTCGAGGGTGTCGCTGTTCGTCGGCCAGTCGCGCGCGCCCGAGCCGCCGCCTTTGGCCTGCCACTGAGTGGAGACGAGCTTGGCGTCGCTTTTGAAGCGCGCCTCCTGGCTGAAAGCGCGGCCGTTGAACTCGATCTCCTCGCGCAGTCGGTGGGCGCGCAGCGTCCTCGCGTCGATCTCGCTGACCAGGCGGGCCTTCACCTGACGGACCTTGGCGAAAAACGTGTTGGTGCTCGACTGGACGAGGATCGGCTGGCGCGCGTTCTGGCCGCGACCGCGCCTGGGCAACAGCTCCATGGTCATGGTGGCGGCGGCGGCGCCCGTCACGTCGATGTCGAACGAGAGTTTCTCGACGCCGGCGAAGGGCGGCGGTCCGGGGGTGATTTCGGGAAGCGGGGCGCAGGCGGCGAAGGGGGGCGCGGCGGATGGAGTGGCCGCAGGGGCGCCTGGTTGCGCGGACGCCGACGGGACTGGAGGTGCCGGGGCGGCTTTGGACAGGGCGGGCGCGGGCGACATCGACGCGATGGGGACAGGCGCGGTTGACGCTGTGGCGTTTGACGCGGGCGCGACGAGACAGACGAGCAGAGTCAGCGGGGCGAGGGCGATCATGGCAGGGACCTGACGGGGCAAGGAGAGACGGGCGAGGGCGGGAGGACAGGCGCGGGCCAAGAGGCATTCCCGAGCGGGGCGCGGTTCAGGAAACGACGGCGCTCTTTCGACACGCGCCCAGTCGCGCGCCAGGCCCGGGCGCTGATTTTTAGACGCACGTCTCAAAACAGGCGCTCGCCCTCGCCAAACGCGCTTGCCACGCCAGGGGGCGAACTCAAAACCGCGCCTTGTTGAGCCGGTAGTCGCTCGTCTCCTGCGGCAGCTCGATGAGGTGGCACATCTCGTTGAGGCGCGACCAGCTGCGCTCGCCGATGCGGTCGATGAGACAGTGGCTCGCCTGCGCCTGGGCCGGATCGCGGTAGCCGCCCGCGGAGGCCTTCTTCGTCAACAGGTAGTTGGTGGCGAAGATGGTCGTCTTGCGCGTGTTGTAGCGGCGCGCGATCAGCTCATCGATCGTCTCCAGCTCAAACTCGCTGCAGCGGCCACGGCCGAGCTCGTCGATGGCCAGGACATCGGGGCTGATGAGTGGTTGCAGCGCGTCGAGCACGCTCTGGCCCCGGCTGAAGCCGTTTCTGATCTCCGAATAGAGAAAGGAGATCTCGACGTAGCGGGCCGAAAAGCCGGCCTCCAGCGTCAGCCAGTGAATCGTGGCGCACAAAAGGTGCGTCTTTCCCGTGCCCACCGGCCCGGAAATGACAAAGCCGCGCGAGGGGTGTTCCCGCCGGTATTCGTGCGCCGTGGCGATGGCCGTGATCTTGGCCAGTTCCATCTTCTGCGAGCGGGCCTTGAAGTCGTCGAAGGTGCCGTCGCAGCGGGCCGGGATGCGCGCCTCGTTGAAGAGCTGCAGCTGGCGCGGTCGGATGCGGCACTGGCACTCGCGCACGACCTCGTAGCCGTCCTGTTTCTCGTAGAGAAAGCCGCGGCCATCGCACAGCGGACAATGGGCTTTGCAGGCGCAGGCAGAGGCCACGCAAAACTCGCTCGTGCGGTCGATGAGGTAGCCGCTGTCGTGGCAGTCGATGCATTGGATTCGGCGTTTCATGGCTCTTGTCCTCGCGCGGCGCGCTGGAAATCCCCGGTAGACCCAAAGCGGTCCGTCCCTCGCGTCCGCCTCGCCTGCCCCCGGAAAAAGGGCGGCGCTTCACGCACAAAGCGGCGCAAATGCCCAGCGGGAAAAGCGCGGCGACAAGGCGCCCTCCCCTCCCCCGTGCCAACACACATCGCTGGACGACGGAAGCTCCAGCGCCTGAAGCAGCGGCGACGCCTGGAAGCGAGGTGAAACCGCCCAAATCGCCCAGACTCAGCGTTCGTTCGTGCGGCCAATCGCGGGGCCATCGACAAGGCCACTGGCGCGCAGGCAGGCGAAGAGATGGTGGCGCAGCGATTGACGAAAGGCCCAGGGGCTCGTCAGGCGCGGACGGGTGCCAGCGCGTTGACGGGCGCGGCGGAGGATTTCTAGGCGTTCGGGAAAAGGGCGCGCGCGCAGGGAAAAAATGGCCAGCGCCTCGTCAAAGCGGGTCAGGCGCGCGGCAGGCCCAGAGTCGTCCGCGTCGTCCGCGTTCGTGGCGTTGGCGCATTCGAGCAGCGCGGCGAGAAAGGCGATCCGGGAGGCGGGCAACCGTCCTTCGCGCGAGGCGGCATCGAGCGAGGCGCGGGCACGATCAAAGCGGGCGCCAAGATAATCGGCCTCTTCGCGGCTCATCCCTGCGCCTGTGGTCGGCATGGCGTCGGCAGGCCAGACATCGTTGGGCGTATGGGATCGCCGAACGGCAGTCGCCTCTGGAAGACATGGACGCGCGGCGCCGACGCTCACTTTGAGATGGCGCTCGATCTCCGACTCGATGGCGCGGCGGATGGCGCGCAGGGATCGCGGGCGGACCATGGCGCGCGAGCCAGGCAGCGCACCCTCGGCAGCGGCGCGGATGCCCCGACAGACGACTTCACTGGGAACGCCGCGCGCGTGCCACTCGAAGACGAGGTCCGCGTCCCTGGCCGAGAGGGCCAGGCCGTCGCCGCGAAAGGCGAGAAAGCAGGCCGCGATCTCTTCGAAATAGGAGGCGCGCTCGGGCAGGAGACTCATCGGCGTTCACCGCAAAGGCCTGACGCGTTCACGCCTCGGCGACCAGCTCGTAGAGCTCCTCGGCCGTCTGAATGCGCTCTTCGACATCCTTGGCGAGCAGCCAGTGGGTGACGCGGGCCAGCGCCTCGTCGACGCTCGAATTGATCTGGGTGAGCGGCGTCGGCTCGTCTTCGAGGATCTTCTTGCAGACCTCGATGGTCGAGGGCCCGTCGAACGGCGGCCGCCCTGCCAGCAGCTCATAGAGGAGCACGCCCAGCGCGTAGAGGTCGGTGCGTCCGTCGATACGCTCGCCGCGAAGCTGCTCCGGCGCCATGTAGCGGTAGGTGCCGACGATATGGCCGGTGGCCGTGACTTCGGAGTCGGAGGCCAGGTGCTTGGCCAGGCCAAAGTCCATCAGCTTCACGCGCTGTTCCCCGTCGACCATGATGTTCGAGGGCTTGATGTCGCGGTGAATCAGGCCGCGCCCGTGGACATAGGCGAGCGCCTGACAAATCTGCAGGAGCGCGTCCTTGAGTTTGGCCATCCGCTCCGGGGCGTTGAGCTCGGCCAGCCGCACCTTGACGCGCGCGCGGCCAGTCTCTCCAGAGCCCGTCTTGCGCCTGGAACCGCCAGTCCACGAGTCGTCGCCGACCGATCTGTCGTCATCGAAAAAATCCTCGTCGCCATCCATGGTGAGCGGCTCGTCAATGGCGTCCGCCAGACGGCGCAAAGCGTCCGGTCCCTCGCCGCTGGCGGTATCCGGCTCGGCGTCCAGGGCATCGAGGATGCCATAGGGGTCGGTGCTGCGGCGCGCCACGCTTCCCGTCGACGGTCCCTGAAGAAGGCCGATGGGGTCAAAGGCGCGCGCGGGCCGATCGGGCGAATTCAGAGCGCCGATGGCCAGGTATTGGCGCAGGTTGACGCCCTCGACGAGCTCCATCGTCAGATAGGGATAGCCATGCCAGACCCCTGTCTTGAAAACGCGCACGATGTTCTCGTGCTCCAGCTCGAAGAGCGCCTCGAATTCGCGCGCCATGCGACGGGCTGCCTTGGCGTCAAGCGCCGCCCCTGACGAGAGGAGCTTGATGGCGACATCCTCCCCGGTATGGCGGTCGGTGGCTCGATAGACGCTGCCGATTCCGCCGGAGCCGAGCAGGGAATGAATGAGATAGTGTCCGATGATTCGAGGAGGCATAGCGGCGGCGGAGTCTAGGGAGGCGCTTTTCTTTGTCAAACCCTTAGAATGGCGAGATCAATTCATTTTATTTTATTCTCCCACCACATTCGACAATGCAAAAACCCTCTCAAAAACAATTCTCCTTAAAGAAGTGTCCTCCATCCGCCGCCGAACGTTCGACAGACGCGGCAGCCTGCCCGTTCCGCGATTCTGATAAACGCCATTCATCCTCCGTCCGGCGCATCATAATTAAACAAACAAATAATTATCCCGACGCCTCGCCCATCCTTAAATCGTCACCGACAAAACAATTCACCCGCCAGCGATTCAGTCGCCCCCCCCCCCCCCCC